>CAYUKI010000082.1:0-8547 GCA_964445235.1 uncultured Acidimicrobiia bacterium
TCGCGATGCCCAGGCGGCGCGCCTCCGCCTCGGCGGTCATCCACTGGTCGAGCTACCGGGTTGGGTGGACGAGGCCACCGGGAGCACGCTCGGCGCGGCCACCATGACAGACCTGGCGGAGGCCAGCGTGCTCGGATATCTGCACGTCCGGGTCGAGGACGATCTCTTCGATCACGATCGCCAAGTGGGCGAACCCGGTCTGGCCATGCTCCTGTCCGACGCCTTCCTTATCCGGCATCAAACGCTGCTGGCCCTCCAGGTGGGGTCCTCTCCCCGGTTCTGGTCTCGGTTTCAGCGCCTGGCGTTCGACTACGGCGAGGCCATGGCTCAAGAGCATCGGTTGTTGAAGCGTTCTTCGGTCTATCGGGACGAACATTTCGATCTGGTACTACGCCGTTCGATGCCCCTCGCCATACCGGGCTTGGCGGTCCTCGACCTGACCGACCGCTACGACCTCGAACCCGAGCTCCTGGCGCTGGTACATGAGATCGTCCGGGCGGGTCAACTACTCGACGATCTCCGCGATGCCGGGGTCGATTTCGACGCCGGTAACTTCACATGGGTGGTTCGCCGCCTCGGCGGCGAGGAGGGTAGAGAGGCAATGATGAGCACCTTGGTCCGGAAGGGAGGCTTTGACGACATCGTCGCCGTAGCGATTTCGGACGTCGATGCCGGCGTCCGGCGGGCCGAGACCCTCGGTGCGCTATCGGCGGCGGCGTGGCTGACCGCTCGCCGGGAGGCGGTCCTCGAGTATCAGAGGAGTTTTTTCGCCTCCCTCCTCAAATAGCGGGTTTGGCCGCACAGCTTGCGGGTCGGACCGATAGCCTTCCCCCGACCCAAAGGAGGTCCGGCATGCCCAAACCCCGCCATCCTCAGCTCAATGCGGTGCCCGATGTGGTGATCGGTCGGGCGATACAGGATCCGGTTTTCCGCTACGCCCTGCTGGGAGCCGAAACCGACGAGGCGATTCGCTCGGTGGTATGGGACGAACTCGAAGTCCAACTCACCCCGGCGGCGGTGCAACAGATCCAGAATCTGAACACGGACGAGGTTGACAAAGCCTTGGCCGGGCTCCAGGGAGGTGGACCCAGCCCGCAGTGATGCCGGCAGTGACGTCGCTCTCGCGGGGGGTCGAGGCCGCCACCTTCTACGACCACTGGTCGCCGCTCTTCCTGAACCTGTGCGACGACACGTTCCAGTCGGGTTTGCCGCTTCCCCCCGACGGTCCTGAGACGGCCTCTCGCTCGGCGGTGTGGATGGCCGGCCAAGCGGGGATCGAGCCTGGTCACCGCGTCCTCGACCTCGGCTGTGGGATCGGTGGTCCGGCCCGCGACATCGCCGCCGCCTTCGAAACCGTACAGATCGAAGGGGTGACCATCTCCCCTGTCCAGGCTCGGCTGGGCAATCGACTCACTGCCCAGGCCGGCTTCTCGGATCGGGTGCGGATCCATCTCGCCGACTTCCACCGGCTGCCGTTTCGGGATGCGTGGTTCGACCGGGCGGTGTTCTTCGAGGTCACCGGCTACAGCGATGATCTGCCCCGGCTATACGCCGAAACCGCACGGGTTCTCAGCCAGGGGGGGGTGGTCTACATCAAGGACGTCTTTCGTCGACCCGGACAGATAAACCGCGAGCAGGCCGAGGACCTGGACGACTTCAATCGGATGTGGCACGTCGCGGACACCCACTCGATGTTGGAGACCGTGGACGCGCTCTCCCATGCCGGTTTCGTCGACATCGAGAGCGGCGCATTCGAGCGAGTGGGGACGGACCGATTTGTCGGCTCGATGTTCACCATCAGGGGTAGCGGCCTGGAACCGAACCTGCTGGGGAGACACTTCCTCCGCAGCTACCGCGACCTCCCGGTCGAATTCGGGTGGGCACGGGGGCGCCGGGCCTGACGCGGCGCTCGCCAGCTGCCCCAACCTAGCCCCACCCCCCCTTCCCCACTTTTGGCGCGCCAGGTACGACCCATAGGTCGGACTTGGCGCGCCAGAACGGGGTTTGGCATACCCAGGTGGTCGGCGCGCCAGAACGGGGTTTGGCACCCCCGGGGCGCTGCTGCGGCGTAGCCTTGGCCGTCGTGGGAGAACCATCCCCTAGGGCCGGTACGGTGGTCGGTTGTTTCCTCGAGCGCGCCCAAGAGCGCGGCTCACAACCGCTCTGGTACCACAAGTCCCAGGGACGCTGGTTTCCGATCACCTGGGGAGAGGCCCGATTGGAAACGGTCAGGCTCGCGGCCGGTCTGGCCTCGCTTGGCATCGCCCCCGGAGAGCGAGTGGGTTTGGTCGGCTCCAACAGCCCGGATTGGGTGATCGCCGACTACGCAATCCAGCACATCGGAGCCGCGGTTGTACCCCTCTACTCGACCAGTCCAGCCAGCCAGATCGCCGACATCCTCTCCCGAACCCGGGTTCGATACTGCCTGGTCGACTCCGACGAGCAGCTGGGGAAGATTCGCGAGGCATCGATTCCCGGTCTTCAGGGGGTGATGGCCCTCCACCAAGGCGAGGAGGAGCATGGTCAGGTGCTTGGTAAGGGCAGCCTCCTCCGACAAGGGGAGAGCTGGATGTCGGAGCATCCCCGCGGCTTGGCTGAAAGGTTGGAAGCGCTTCGCCCCGAACAGGTGGCCACGGTCATCTTCACCTCAGGCACCGGTGGGGACCCCAAGGGAGCGGCGATCAGTCACCGTAACCTTCTATTCGCGGCTGCCGCCGCCGCCGAAGCAGTGGGGGTTCGGGCTCGCGAGGTGACTCTGTCCTATCTGCCGCTGGCCCATGCCCTCGAACGGGTGGTCACAACAGTCATACCCGTTGTCGCCTCAACCCAACGTTGGACGTGTTGGTTCGTCGATGAGATCGCCGAACTCCCCGGAGCTCTGCGTTCGGTCCGGCCGACCATCTTCGTGGCAGTACCTCTGGTTTGGGCTCGGATGCAGGACCGTATCGAGTCAGAAATGAAGACCCGTGGGTTCGTGGGTCGAAGCATGGCGCGGCTGGCTCTGGCGTCAGGTTCGGCAGCAGTCCGACACCGAGATGATGATCGGCGGCCTTCACCACCAAAAAGACTCGGGGCCGTTGCGGCACGTCTGGTGGGGCGGCGGGTCCTCAAGAAGGTCGGTCTGGGACGATGTTGGTTCGCTGTGTCCGGGGCGGCACCTCTGCAACCCGAAACTCAGCAGTTCTTCCAGGCGCTCGGCCTCCCCTTGCACCAGGGTTGGGGGCTCACCGAAACCGCTGCCCTGTGCACTGTGCAACGGCCCGACGACCTGGCGGTGGGGGGGGTGGGAGCACCACTCGACGGAGTAGAGGTACGGCTGGGGATCGATGGTGAGATTCTGGTGCGGGGCGCCAACGTCTTCGTCGGATACGAAGGGGAGCCCGAACGGACTGCCGAGGTCATCGACGGAGACGGTTTCTTCCACACCGGTGACGTCGGACGACTGATGGAGAACGGCCGGCTTGCGATCGTTGATCGGCTGAAGGACATCATCATCACCGCCGGTGGAAGAAAGGTCTCCCCCCTCCGCATAGAAGAGAAGCTCCGAGCGGACCCGGTGATCGCCGGAGCGATGGTATTAGGTGAGGGTCGCCCGTATCTGACGGCTCTGATCTCTCTCAACGGTGATAAGGCTCTCCGACTGGCAGGTGACCGTCACGGAGAAGAGGTCGGGTTGTGGGAGCACCCCAAGGTCCAGCAGCGGGTGGCCCGCACGGTGGCCGGCGTCAACCGCTCCCTTCCCGAACCAGAGCAGATCCACCGCTTCTCCCTCCTTCCTTTCGGGTTCCCCGACGAAGCACTCACGCCGACCCTGAAACTCAAGCGGCGCGTCGTGGAAGCCACCTTCGCCGACGTGATCGAAGACCTCTATGCCTGATCGGAGCCGATTGATGGCACTCACCGCCATCGGTGGCTACAACCTCGCCCAGAACTTCCTGATCCCGGCCCCTGCTTACGTCCCCGCCAACCTCGCCGCCAGTTGGGGCTTGATCGCATTGGCCCGGCGGTACGGTTGCAGTTGGGACGACCTCGGGCTCGAACCCTGCAAGGCGGCCTCAGGGTTGCGGACCGGTGCCGCCGGCGCGGCCGTGACGGTGGCCGTCGCCACGATGATCGCAACACGACCTCGAGCCCGGCGCTACCTCCTCGATCAACGAGCCGTCGACCGGACTAGAGCCGAGCATCTCTACCGGACTCTGATCCGGTTCCCGCTCGGAACCGCCCTCTTCGAGGAGCTGGCCTTCCGAGGTGTCATCGAGGGGTTATGGCGGCGATCCGGTGCGACTAGGACAGAAGCCTCAATGGCTGCCGCCCTCGCGTTCGGCATTTGGCATCTGATCCCGGCCCGCCGAGCTCTGGACGGCAATCCGCTCAGAACGCAACTCGGCTCCGACCGGTCGCGGCTCATCGTCGCGGCCGCCGGAGCGCTCCTGACGAGTCTGTCCAGCCTGGGCTTCACCTGGTTGCGACAGAGGTCGGAGAGCTTGGTCGCCCCCTTCGTGGTGCACGCCGTCGCCAACGGCGCCGGCTACCTGGCCGGAGTCGCCGCCTGGCGTCGGTCAGGGCGGTATCCCCTCATGCCCGTTTGACCGGTGGACAGGGCTGGCCGCGGAACACAAAAGCCCCCTCTCACATCGGACACGCTGAGGACGACTCCGACTAGCTACCTGGTCAACGCCCGGTCGAAAGGACGATGGACTCTAGGGGTCGATATGTGATCTGCCGTAGTGTCTTTGGGAGAAAGGAATGAACGAGGTGTAGCCGTCGTGAGGCTCGGCGCCAGACCGGGGCGATCTCGGCAAGAGGGCTCCGGAGAAGACCTCGACTGGGTTCATCGGAGCGGTGAACCCATCCCGAATCAGCGATGTCGTGCGCCGATGGCGGTAGCGGGATGGCTGGTGGTGGGGCTGGCCGTCGCCGGGTTCTTTGCCATCAGACCGACCCCCTCGTGGGCCCAGGTCGAGGGAGCCCTCTCCAACGAAGACTGTCTGGGATGTCATGACCGAGACCGCCTGGCTGTCGAGTTACCATCTGGTGAGGTCCTCGATGGTACGGTCGACACTGGTACCTACGAAGGCTCTGCCCACGGCACCGTCGGTCTCTCCTGCAGCGGTTGTCATCGGTCTATCACCGAGTACCCCCATCCTGAACAGCGTGGCGCGGATGCGCGCGAGTACTCGGTGATTGCCAACGAAGTGTGCGCCAGATGCCACGCGTCGGAACAGGTCGGCGACAACGACGTGCACGGGCTCGCACGTGCCGCCGGCAGCGCCGACGCGCCGGTGTGCTCGTCCTGTCATGGCGCCCACGATGTGGTCGTCGACCCGGATCCCGCCGAACGTTCGGCGATGTGCTTGACCTGTCACCAACCCAGGGACGAGGTCACCGGTACACACGTGGCGGTATTCGAGACCGGTGGCACCGGCGTGGCGTGCTCCGATTGTCACGGATCCCACACCGTGCCCGAGGTGGATCTGGTGGTCCCTACCAGCTGCGCCAGGTGCCACGAGTCGGCCGTGGAGGCCTACGACGAGAGTGTCCACGGGCTCGCCCTCGCCGCCGGCGACGAAGCCGCGGCATCCTGCGCCAACTGTCACGGGCCAGCGCATGGCGCGCTTGCCAACAACGATCCATCGTCCTCCACCTACCCCCTCCGGCTCCCCGAGACCTGTGGCACTTGTCACGGGAACGCCCAATTCGCAGAGGAGCACGGCCTGCCCAACGTCTTTGAGCAGTACGTAGACTCGATTCACGGGCGGGCAGTGTTGGATAAGCAGTTACTGATCGCTGCTAACTGCTCAACCTGCCACGGGTCGCACGGGATCAGGGCACGCGACGATCCGGTATCTCGGGTGTTTCCCCCCAACGTCCCGTCGACTTGTGGAAGCTGTCACGGCGAGATCGAGGCGCTCTACCGCGGAAGCGTGCATGGTGCCGCCGTTGCGGCTGGCGACCTGGGGGCTGCCATCTGCACCGACTGCCACACCGCCCATGAGATAACCGGTGTTGACACTGTGGAGTGGAAGCTCGAAGTGGTCCGAGAGTGCGGGACATGTCACGAGGAATCGCTCACGACCTATCGAGACACCTTTCACGGCCAGGTCACGTCGCTCGGATATACGAGGGTCGCCCGCTGTTCCGACTGCCACGAGTACCACACGATTCAGCACATCGATGACCCCCGCTCGGCCGTATCGACCGTTCGGCTGCTCACCACCTGCCAGAAGTGCCACCCGACAGCCAATGAGAACTTCGTCCAGTTCTCACCGCACGCCGATTCCGACAACCCAGACGACGGGATAGTGCTCCACTACACCGCTTTGTTCATGACGTCACTGATCGTGGGCGTGCTCGGCTTCTTCGGCATCCACACCACCCTCTGGAGTATCAGGGCTGGCATCGAACGGGGGACATCGTTCGCCCGCCGGTGGCGTCTCGGCAAGGCGAGTGCTGGCGGTGACGACACCTCGAACGACAACACCACATCGGAGGAGGAAGCGGAGGAACCTTGATGTCTGTCGTGACTATCGAGCGGACCGAGGCGCTCACCCACCACGAGCGCTTCAACGTTTTGCAGCGGATCCTGCACGGCACCTTGATGGTCGCGTTTCTTGGTCTGGCCGCTACCGGTATGCCGCTGCGGTTCAACCAGGCGCGATGGTCGATCGACTTCGCCGCTGCGATTGGAGGTTTCGACGCCATCCTCGTACTCCACAAGCTGCTCGCGGTCTTGCTCACGCTCACCTTCATCGTTCACCTCGGCTACGTGGCTTGGATGGCGTTCATCAAGAGGAGGAAGGGCATATTCAGGGGTCCGACCTCGATGGTCCCCCAGCTCTCGGATGTTCGCCAACTGATCACGCACTTCAAGTGGTTCGTGGGTCGAGGTGAACGTCCGGCGTTCGGCCGTTTCACCTATTGGGAGAAGTTCGACTACCTGGCGGTCTTCTGGGGTATGTTTGCCATCGGTATCACGGGTTACGTCATGTGGTTCTCCGAGGCCGCTGCGCGGATCCTCCCCGGCTGGGCGTTCAACGTGTCGCTCCTGATCCACTCCGAAGAGGCGCTGCTGGCGGTCTGGTACATCTTCGCCATTCATTTCTTCAACTCCCATCTGCGGCCGGGCAAGTTCCCCATGGACACGGTGATCTTCACCGGGCGCGAGAGCCTGCACGAGCTCGCAGTCGACCGACCCTCCGAATATTCACGGCTGGTCGATGCGGGCATCCTCGAGAAGGCGGCTGTGCCGCCTCCGCCGCGTTGGCTGAAGAACTTCGGCCACATCATTGGCACAACCGCCATCGTCATCGGATTTGCCTTGTTCGGGTTCACGGTTTACGCGTTCGTGACGGAAGGCAATGCAACCGAGGTGGGGGTGCCCGCTGACCGCGTATTGGTCGGTCCGTCCATCACCCCAGGCGGTCCCTAGCCGCGAATCGACCGCTCACCCCGCGGAGAACTCGTCAACCCTCGTTCGAACCCGTGCAGTCCGGCAAACCGCTTGGCGAGCGACCTTGCTCCGTTCGGTCGGGCGTCGTGGCCGCCGGGGCGCTGCTTACCGGCCTGTCGAGCCCTGGCTTCACCGGGCTGCGAGAACGGCCGGAAAGCCTGGGCACGCCCTGCATGGTGCACGCTCCGATAGACGGCGCCGGTTACCTGGCCGGAGTCGGTGCCTGGCAAATGCCACCGGGGGGACGCCTAACTGCGTGACTGGTGGACAGGGCTGGCTCCGAGGACGAACATTCGAGTTGCCATGGAACTGAGCGTTGGAGGCGTCGCTCCTGGTCGCCGTCGTCTCTCCGACCTGGCCGCCTTGAGCCCCAGCCACCGTGATCGCTACGTGGACTTCCTGCGCGGACTCTCGATCCTCTTCGTTGTTCTGGGTCATTGGCTCGGGTCGGTGATCGAGTGGCGCGACGGCCGGTTGATCGGAACGAGCGCACTCGACGTCGTACCCGGCCTTTGGATCATCACCTGGCTTTTCCAAGTGATGCCGATCTTCTTCTTCGTCGGGGGTTTCGCCAACCTGGTGACCTACGCGGGTTTGCAGCGCCTCGGCGAAGGGGCCGGTACCTTCCTACGAGGACGCGCCAACCGGCTCCTGCGGCCTGTTGCCATCTTCCTCGTGTTCTGGGGACTCGTGACGCCGTTCGCCCTGAGGATTCCCGGGTTGCCGGAGGAGGCCTCCTCGCTGGCGGTCCCGGTGTTGCTAGGTCCGCTCTGGTTTTTGATCGCCTACATGGCACTGGTGGCCACATCGGTGGTCATGGTGCCCCTCCACAGTCGCTACGGCGTGCGTCTGCTGTTGGCGCTCGGACTACTTCCCGTAGCAGTCGACTTGGTCCGGTTCGTGGGGCATGTGCCCGGCATCGGGTGGGCGAATTTCCTGTTCGTCTGGCTGTTCATCCACCAGCTTGGCTTCTTCTACGCCGACGGCACGTTTGCGCGGGTTCCCCGGCGCTTCTTCTGGCTGATGACGGTGGGCGGCTTCGTCGTGATGGTGGCGCTCACCCAGCTACGGGTCTACCCGGCCAGCATGGTCGGCTG
>CAYUKI010000083.1:0-8505 GCA_964445235.1 uncultured Acidimicrobiia bacterium
GCCTGGGACAGGCTCATACCCCCCTCGACGTCGGACTTGACTGCCAGAATCACGGTTCGCAGCCCCGAGTTGGTGGTCTGTTCAGCGAGAATGGAGAGAGAACGCAATAGCGACAGGCCGCTGTTGATCATGGTCGAGAACTGGCGGGAGAACACCGACACGTCTCTGACCTTCACCCGGCCGGACAGGCCCGGGATCTTGATCTCCTTCTTCAGCGTCGACTTCTTCTGCTCTTCGATGCCGAGCGGTTGGAAGCCCCGGTCCCGCAGGGCCTTGGCCACCGCTGCCGAGGAGGTGCCTTCGATCGAACCGGATATGACTTTCCCGCTTTTGTCGCGGACCTTGTAGGTGAAGGTTGCAGCAGCCATCGGTACTCCTTAGGCCACCCGGCCGGCCAGCCGGTTGAGATCTTCGAGGTTCGAGCAGCGTTCCAGTGCCGCCTCGAGCGTGATGACGTGGCGCTTCACCAGATCGGCCAATGATTGGTCCATGGTCTGCATGCCGAACTTTCCTCCCGCTTGCATGGCGGTGGCGACCTGGTGCACCTTTCCCTCCCGGATGAGATTCCGGATGGCGGGCGTGGCCACCAGCACCTCGATGGCCGGAACCCTTCCCCGGCCATCCCGGGTGGGTATCAGCTGCTGAGTCACGATCGCCTGCAGTGAGGCTGCCAGCTGCACACGGACCTGGTGCTGCTGATGGGCAGGGAATACGTCGATTATCCGGTCAACGGTCTGGGGGGCGTCCTGGGTGTGCAGGGTGGCGAAAACCAAGTGGCCGGTCTCGGCGGCCGATAGCGCCGTTGAGATCGTTTCCAGGTCCCGCATCTCGCCGACCAGGATCACGTCGGGGTCCTGACGGAGGACGTGGCGAAGGGCGTTGGCGAAGCTGTGGGTGTCGGCACCCACCTCCCGCTGGTTGACGACCGACTTCTTGTGACTGTGCAGGAACTCGATGGGGTCTTCGACCGTCATGATGTGGCACGACCGGCGAGAGTTGACGAGGTCGACCAGAGAAGCGAGGGTGGTCGACTTCCCGGAACCGGTCGGACCGGTCACCAGTACCAAGCCCCGCGCCAGGTCGGCAAACTCGGCGACCACGGCCGGCGCGCCTAGGCTCGCCAAAGACTTCACCTCGGTGGGAATCGCCCGGAAGACCGCACCAATCGAGTCGCGCTGGAAGAAGACACTGAGACGGAACCGGCCGCGCTTGGGAACCGGGTGGGAGGCGTCCAGTTCGAGGTTCTCTTCCAACTTGGTGCGCTGTTTTTCAGTCAGGATGGCGTAGATCATGCGCCTTAACTGAGCCGGCTTCATGATCCCGAATTGGTCAAGTCGGCGAAGCGTTCCATGCACCCTGACCTGGGGGGGTGAACCAGAGGTGAGATGAAGATCGGAGCCCTGCATCTCGATGAGCAATTCGAGCAACTGATTGATAGACAACTCGGGCGCATCCGCGGGGGCCTCCTCGTCAGGGGGCTGACCTGCAACTCGGGCTACGGGCACCGGCTCTCTGGTGGGCCCGTGAACGAAGTCGAGGGCGCGACCGATGGCCGCCCGGGTGGCAAGAGCCAGCTTGATCGGAAGGCCGGTGCGGCGCCCCAGCTCGGCATGACGGTCGACATCGAAAGGATCGGCGACGGCCATCACGATGGCGCCACCTTCCAAACGGACCGGGACGGCATGCAGGGCGCGGGCATCACTCGCCGGCAACCGGCTCACGGCGTCGGCGTCGAGGAGTACATCGTCCAGATTCAGGAATGGCAGGTTCAACCGAGCGGCTATCGCTGCGATCAAGTCGTCCTCGCGAACGAGGCTTTCCCGAACTACCAGGGTGGCGAGCGGCGTTCCGGTTTCCTGCTCGAGTGCGAGCACTGACTCCAGCACGTCGCGTGAGAGCAGCCGCCGGTCGACCAGCAACTCTCCAAGTTTCCGGGAAGGGCTCATGACTCCGACACCTTCTGGAGAGGTTTCGGCCCCAGCGGGGCGTTGCTTGATGGCATCACACCACCACGCGCAGAATCTCTTCGATGGAGGTGAGGCCGGCTGCCACCTTGTGCAGTCCGTCGATTCGAAGAGGGCGCATTCCCTGGTCGATGGCCATGTGACGAATGGCCTCGGTTGTGGAGTGATCGGCGGTGAGCCGCTCGATCTCTTCGGTGACGGTCATCAGCTCGTGGAGCGCCAGCCGGCCTCGGAATCCGGTGTTGGAACAGCTCCCACACCCTTTCGCTCGATGGAGGCTCGGCTCGTCTCCGAGCTCCTCGAACGGCCACTCCAGCTCTTCAAGAGCTGCTCGGGAGGGCTGGTAGGGCTCCTTGCATTCCTTGCAGAGGCGCCGGGCCAGCCGCTGGGCCAGGACAGCATCGAGGGCAGATCCAACCAGGAAGGGCTCCACGCCCATCTCCACCAGCCGGCTGATCGAGGTGGGAGCGTCGTTCGTATGGAGGGTGGACAAGACCAAGTGCCCGGTCAGTGCCGACTCGATGGCGATGGTGGCCGTTTCGAGGTCGCGGATTTCACCGACCAGCATCACGTCGGGGTCCTGACGAAGAAACGAGCGAAGGGCGTTGGCGAAAGTGAGTCCCGCCTTCTTGTTGACCTGGACCTGGTTGATGCCCGGAAGCCGGTACTCGACGGGATCCTCGACGGTGATTATGTTCAGCTCGGGTCGGTTGATGGCGTTGAGAGTGCCATAGAGAGTGGTCGTCTTACCCGACCCGGTTGGACCGGTGACCAGGATGGTCCCGTATGGCCTGTTGTACGACTGGGCATAGCGACTGAGCGTGTCGGGGAGGAAGCCCAGCTCCGGCAGACCGAGCGTGGCCGTGGACGTGTCCAGGATTCGCATGACCACCTTCTCCCCGTAGATGGTCGGAAGAGTGGACACCCGTAGATCGATCTGACGACCGGCCGCCCGGAGGTTGATTCGACCGTCCTGGGGTCGGCGTCGTTCGGCGATATCGATTTCGGACATGATCTTCAGTCGGCTGACGACGGCGTTCATGATCGAACGCGGGGTGCGCATGACCTCGTGCAGGACACCGTCGATGCGAAACCGAATGCGCAGGTCCTTCTCGGTGGGCTCGATGTGAATGTCCGAGGCCCGGTCCACGGTGGCCCGCGTGATCAGCATGTTCACGAGCCGCACCACAGGAGCTTCCTCGGCGGCGGCCTCGACGTCGCGCAAGTTCTGCATCTCGATGTCGGTGTCGACGTCCATGCCCGAGAGGTCGGCCGCAGTGTCGAGACTGCTCACCCTTGTGACGGCGGCTTCGACGTCGCCACGGGTTGCTACCCGAGCCACCACGTCTCGTCCGGAGATCGCTCTGATGTCATCAAGAGCCAGGACGTTGGCCGGGTCCGCCATCGCCACCAACAGCTTGCCGTCCTCGAAGGCATACGGTATGGCCGCGTAACGGCGGGCCAGCGACTCCGGTACCAGGCTCGCAGCAGCCGGATCGACGGTGACTGCCTGGAGGTCTACGTACTCGTGTCCGACGTGGCGAGCGAGCAGGCGCACGAGGGTCCGCTCGTCGACCATCTTCTCCTCGACCAGCACGCGGGACAGCGGAATGCGCCGTTCCGCCTGGATCTCCAGGGCTCGCTCGAGCACATCGGCGCTCACCACACCCTCTTCGAGGAGCAGCGCACCGAGGTGACCGGTGTCGCGGGTTAGCGTCCGCCCGTCCACGCGACTACGAGTTGGAGTCGTTCAGATCGCGGAGCATGCCCAGCCCGCGGCGGCGCAGCAGCCCGATCGTGACGTTGGACCCCGGTGCCGGCGTTTCCGGGTCGGCCTCCTCACCGGCTGGGTCCTCGCTGTCCTGAGCAAACCTGTCGGCAGCGTCGTCGAGGGGCTGGGCGGTCTGGTCCTTGTGGAGCTCGGAAAACACCGAAGCGAGCAGCGCATCGTCTTCGCTCTTGGCCTCGGCCGTCTTGGCATCCTCGGCGGTCCGGGCCTGGGCAGCCGGGGAATAGGGTCCCATGGCTGGCGCCGGTTTGACGAAGTCGACGGGCTGGGAGCCGTAACGAGCATTGCCCGGCTCCTTCATCGGTTCGCCGTAGGCGTAGCGGGCACTGGTGACCTGATCGACAACCGTGAGAAGTTCGGCTCGCACGAGCGCCGCCAGGGCTCGGCCCACCTGGAATTCGCTCGAGCCAAGCTTCTCTGCCAGGCCGCTGACGGTGCCCTCTCCATTCAGGGCGGCGAGCAACCGCCAGGTATCGGGGCTGATGGTTATCTCGCGATCCCCTGGCAGCAAGGTCGCCATGCGGAGCCGGAAGCCCATGCCGGGAATGACGGACTCGATCTCCGCCCACTGGGCCATACGTCGCTGCGACTCCTCGACCACCATCTCCACCTCTAGGCGTTGGCCCGTGTCGTAGCGGGGCTGGAGTTCTGCGACGAATTCGAAGTTGCCATGACCGGCCCGCCGCAACCGGAAGAGAGCCTCGACGACTTGCTCCTTGATAAACGCTGACAGGCTCGGGGGTTCAACACCGGGGGCGAGCGCCTGAGCGACGTTTTGGTTGCGGGACTCGACTTCGGGCCAATCCGTCTCGTGGACGAGGCCGGCGCGGAGAAGGTCCGAGCGAAGCTCATCGTCACCTCGAGTGGTCGCGAAGGCGACATCACCCGCCGCCACGAACACCTTGCCCTGCTGTCCTTCGGTTTCCACCCGCAGGCACCCGGTTTTATGAGACCGGGCCAGGAGACGGAGGACCTCCTCCAGGGGAAAGCTTTCTAGGTTTCCGTTGAGGGACATCGGACAACTCCTCGGCCGTCTTCATGGGGCTGGGACCCGGTGCCCTTCGCCCCGTTCTCAGGGCGGGGACCCGGTGCCTCGCCTTGCAAGAGTTAATCGGAAGCCTCCTTATGCCCCTTGAGCCGTTTCGACCGCCCTCCGCATGGCCTGCACCGGGCCGGTTCGGCCGGTCCAGAGTTGGAAGGAGAGCGCAGCCTGACCGACCAACATCGCCAGCCCATCCGCCACCGGCAGTCGCAATCCTGCCGCTAAGCGGACCGCAGGGGTCGGTGTCGCCGCATAGGCCATATCGAGCAAGCCGATGGATTGCTCTAGCAACCCGGGAGGAAGGGATTCGCCGTACATGCCTATGGGTGTGGCGTTGGCGACGACCGCTCCCGGGACTGCGACGCCCCACGGAACCTCCTCTCCCGCGACGCCTACCCGTTCCAGCAACGCCCGGCCTGCCCCTCGCCGGCGGGTGGAAATGAAGATCTCGGACCCTTCGAGGGCAAGCAGGGCTGCTGCGGCCGCTCCCCCACCGCCCAGGAGCAGGACCGGGGCCCGCTCGGGAAGGCCGTTTTCCGACCAAGCCGAACGGATTCCGCCAACATCGGTCGAGTGTCCGATCAGACTCCCGAGATCTCTCACGATGGTGTTCACCGACTCGGACCGCTCGGCATCGGGAGCGCGTTGATCGACCAGGCGGCTGGCTAGACGTTTGTGGGGCATGGTGACGTTGGCACCGTCGAGTTCCCCTCGGCGCAACTCGGCCAGCGCCTGCTCCATGCCGGCTGCATCGACCCGTCGCGCCGTGTAGATGCCGGGGATCCCTGCCTCGTCGAACGCAGCCTGCTGGATCCGCGGCGAGAGCGAATGTGTAACCGGATCCCCGAGGACCACAAGGCGCATGATGTGAGTCATGATCAGCTCACCCCTGAGTGCCCGTCACTCGCTCGTAGCCGTGACTGGCCGCTGCCTTTCTCACGATCGCTACGGAAGTAGACCGGCGGCGCGGGCATCCTCTTTCCAGGCCAGGAACTCGTCGTAGGAGGCCGTGAACGAGTGGCTCCCATCCTCTGCGGTCAGCACATAGAACAAGAAGTCGGTGGACGCCGGAGCCGCGGCCGCTTCGAGCGAAGCACGACCCGGTGTACCGATGGGGGTCGGCGGCAGGCCCTGGTTCAGATATGTGTTGTAGGGCGATTCGACAGCAAGGTCCTCGGTGGTGAGACCGACTCCCCTTGTCCCGAGGGCGTAGAGGATGGTGGCGTCGATCTGAAGGGGCATCCCTTGTGAGAGGCGGTTCTGGACGACGCTCGAAACAAGTGGGCGATCTCGGTCGAGGCGTGTCTCGGATTCAATCATCGACGCGATGACGATGCCTTCATAGTGGGTGAACCCTGCCTCCTCGAGGGCAGTCCAGTCGACGTCATCGACTCGCTTCTCCATCGTTGCCGCCAACCGGCGCAGAATGTCGGAGGCGCTGGCATCGGCCTCGAACTGGTAGGTATCGGGAAACAGCAGGCCCTCCCAGTCCCCGAGAGTCGGTTGCTCGGGAAGCTCACGTAGGCCGGTGGTCACGGTGCCACCGGTCAGGGCCGCCTCCAACTCGATCTGTTCGACCCCAGAAGAGCGCGCCAAGACATCGAGGATCTCGACGACCCGCAGGCCTTCGGGGATAGTGACCCAGAAGGTTGCCACTGGCGGGCCCGCCTCGAGGTCGGCGATTATGTCGTTCAGTTCCATTCCACCGGTGAAAACGTACGTGCCGGCCTTGAGGCGTTCCTGGGCGCCGGCGCCGCGGATGGCCAGTTCGAACTCGAGGCCGTCTCGGACCACACCTTTGGCGGCGAGCAGTGATGCGATGTCTTCGGCTGTTGCTCCGGGAGATATGACCACCTCGACCTCCCGACCAGGGGCCACTGTGACCCCGGTGCCGGCGTCTTCGGAGCCTGAGATGTTGTCGCCGACCAACCGGCCGAGTCTCCGGCCACCGACCACAGCCGCCACCGCCAGAACGGCAAGGACCCCGAGCAAGACCACGAGCTTGACGGCCCGTCCAGCCGGACCGCTCTCGGGCTCCTGGTCGTAGGAAGTCATCGGGAGTCGAGGAATCCTTGCAGCATGATGGCGGCGGCCACCTTGTCCACGGTCTGGCGTCGCCGCCGTCGTCTCAGACCCGCTTTCAGCAGTACGGCTTCCGCACTGGTGGTGGTCAGCCGCTCATCCCAGAACTGGACGGGTAGCGAGGTCGATTCTGCCAGCTCGGCCGCGAAAGCACGAGCCCTTCGGGCAGCCTCGCCCTCTTGCCCAGAAAAGCTGACCGGCAGGCCCACCACGATGGCGCCGGCGCCGAGTTCGACGACAAGGCGACCGATTGCTGAGGCCGCTTGATCGGCGGGTACGACGACCAAGGGCGAGGCTATCTTTTCCGAGGGGTCGGATACCGCCACTCCCACTCGAGTCGTCCCGTAATCGACTCCGACTATGCGTACCAAAGGGGCTCCCGACGAGGGTGGTGGCAGCGCGGCGGGCGGTTCATCTCACGACCCGGCTAGCAATCGTGCAGCGGCGTCCTTGGCGAGGCCCAAAGCAGCGTCGAGCTGATCGGCCTTCGGACCACCTGCTTGGGCAAGTTCGGCGTCGCGACTCGCACCCCCCCCCAATTGCCTGGCCGCCTCGGCGACGATCACGGCTGCGCTGACACCCGCCGACATCAGGTTCTTGGTGACCGCCGCGACCAGAGCCGCCTTGCCCTGTGCCACCGAGCCCACTACCGCCACCCCACGGCCCAACTCCTGACGGACGGACACTGCCAGGGCCCTGACCTGGTCGGGAGTCAGACCGTCGCTGCGCATGACCGCCAACCGAGCCGAACCGATGGACTCCGCTGACTCGACCGCCTGCCCAGCCAATATCTGACGCTCTTTGGAGGCAACCATCGCAAGGCTTTCTTCCAGCGATTCGACACGGTCCAACAAGGTGCGAATCCTCGAGGAAACATCTCCTGGCGTGACTTTCAGCAACCGTCCTGCTTCGTTGAGCCTGCTGCGCAGACCGACAAGGTGGTCGAAACCCGCTTCGCCGGTGAGCGCTTCGACCCGGCGAAGGTTGGATCCGATCGAGGACTCACCCAAGACGATCAGCGGCCCAACCTGACCGGAGCTCGGGACATGCGTGCCGCCGCACAGCTCGACCGAGTAACCGCCGATCTGCACGACCCGAACCCGTTCACCGTACTTGTCGCCGAAAAAGGCCAGGGCCCCCAGTCTCTCCGCCTCCTCGCGGCTGGTCTCCACCGTTTGCACCGAGTCGTTCTCGATGATGCGCTGGTTGGCCAGCCTCTCAGCCTCGCCGAGTTCCTCGCTCGCCACCGCCTTGAAGTGGCTGAAATCGAAGCGGAGACGGCCCGGTTCGACCAAGGAACCCGCCTGGTGGGCATGACTGCCTAGTACGTGGCGGAGGGCCCAATGGAGAAGATGAGTGCCGGTATGGGCCTTGGCCGTTCTCTCCCGGCGGGGAGCGTCGATCATCGCCTCTACCTCCTGACCGACGACGACCCACCCCGCGGTCACCTTGCCGCGGTGGGAGTGGAATCCCGGTAAGGCATGTTTTGTGTCTTCTACTTCCAGATGGCCGGTGGCGCTGTCGAGAAACCCCTGGTCGCCGACCTGTCCGCCCGACTCACCGTAGAAGGGGGTCTCCTCGGTGACGATCTTCGGCACGACTCCCGACGCCACCGCAGGGTTGTCGCC
>CAYUKI010000084.1:0-8446 GCA_964445235.1 uncultured Acidimicrobiia bacterium
AGCGCGGGTGAAGGACGTGGAAGCCCTGGATGCGCGCACCGTCTTGTTCCGATTCGACCGCGTCTATCCGGAGATGCTCGCCGACGCCTTCGAGGGAGGCAGTCTCCCCGAGCACGTGTTCGGCAAGGTGCCGATCGAGAATTGGCGCACCCCCGGCTAGGGCACCGGCGGGAACCTCGGCTACCAGCTCACCTCCTGAGTACACCGAGACGTTGCCGCCTTCTCGCACGGTTCCCACCACCGCGGCGTCGATCTCCCAGCGCTTCGCCACGGCCATTACCTCATCAAGGTGGGCCGGTTCGACGAAGGCCATCATCCGTTCCTGGCTCTCCGACATGAGCAGTTCGGCGGCGCTCATATCGGGCTCGCGGCGAGAGACGGCGTCGAGATTCACCTCGATTCCCAACCCGGCTCGGGAGACCGGTTCGGTCAGAGCACAGGACAGACCGGCGGCACCGAGGTCTTGAACCCCGGCGACCAGGCCTTGTTCGTACATCTCCAGGCAGGCCTCGATGAGCTTTTTTTCCTCGAAGGGGTCGCCGACCTGCACCGAGGGCCGCTTGGCCTCCGTTTCCACGTCGAAGGAGGCCGAAGCAAGGACGGATGCTCCACCGATCCCATCACGACCCGTCGCCGCGCCCAGCAACACGGCCAGGTTGCCGGGCCGGCCGGCCGTAGCGAGCACCAACTGGTCCGGCCGGAGGATGCCCAGGCACATGACGTTGACCAGGGGATTTCCGCTGTAGCAGTCCTCGAAGCCCAGCTCTCCGCCCACCGTTGGCACCCCCACTGCGTTCCCGTAGCCGGCCACTCCACTCACTACCCCTTTCAGGAGGTACCGGTTGCGGGCCCGGTCGAGAGGGCCGAAGCGAAGCGAATCCCACAGCGCGATGGGGCGGGCGCCCATCGTGAAAACGTCACGCACGATGCCCCCCACGCCGGTGGCGGCCCCCTGGTAGGGCTCCACCAATGACGGATGGTTGTGGCTCTCGATCCGGAGAGCCGCCAGCCAGCCATCTCCGACCTCGACCACTCCGGCGTTCTGGCCCGGTCCAACCACCACATGAGGTCCGGCAGTGGGGAGACGGCGGAGGTGGCGGCGGGAGGACTTGTAGGAGCAGTGTTCCGACCACATCACCGAGAACATGGCCAGCTCGGCCGCTCGGGGCTCGCGTCGGAGGATCCGGACGATATGGTCGTGCTCCTCGTCGGTCAATCCGAGCAGGCAGTGGGCGGAGAGCTCCTCGGCGGCTGGTGCGTCCTCCTTTTCGTCAGACAACGGATACCCCGCTGCTCGCCCCCCCCGCCGTTGCCGGTGTCGTGACCGCTGCTCGCACAAAAGCTTCCAGCAGCACCTTCCCGTCGTCTGAGCCGAGCAGCGCTTCGGTGGCGCGTTCGGGGTGGGGCATGATCCCGACCACGTTGCCGAACGTGTTGGCTACCGCCGCTGCTCCGTCCTGAGCCCCGTTGGGGTTGGGCTCGAGATACCGCAGCACCAATCGGGCCCGCCCGGACGGGTCGAGGTAGTTGCCCTCGTAGGAATTGAGTGGGATCCGCAGCACCTGGCCGAGTTGGGTGCCGGCGGTCAGTACCGAGGCAGTGTCGACGACCTCCACTTCGACGAACCGGCATATGAATGCCAGGTCCCGGTTGGCGAGGTGAGCTCCGGGGAGCAAGCCGGCCTCGGTCAGAATCTGGAACCCGTTGCAGATGCCCAATACCGGCCGTCCGGCGGTGGCCAACCGCTCCACTTCCGCCATGATCGGGGAAAATCGGGCGAACGCCCCGGTGCGGAGGTAGTCGCCGTGGGCAAACCCGCCGGGCAGCACCACCGCCGACGCCCCGGCCAGATCGACGTCGCGGTGCCACGCCAGTTCGGCCTCGGCGCCCAGCGAACGAAGCACCCAAACCACGTCCATTTCGCAGTTGGTACCGGGGAAGACCGCCACCGCGATGGTCACGGCTCGATCGTCACCGAGTAGTCCTCCAGAACCGGATTGGCCAACAGCCTCTCGCACATCTCCTCGACGCGCCTCTTGGCGTCGGCGGCCGAGACGGTGGTGAGCTCGATGGTGATCACCCGATCGATGCGAACTCCGGCGACCTCCCCGTAACCGAGGTCGGCGAGGGCCCGGCCGGTGGTAAGGCCGGGGGGGTCGGCGATCTCGGGGCGTCTCGTGACCCGGACGATGGCCCTCATGGGCTCTCCAGGTAGAGGCCGAAGTCCCCACCGGTGATCCGTTCGAACACCTCCACGTACCGCCGGCGGGACTCGGCGATAACCTCCGTCGGCAGCCGGGGAGCCGGGGGCCGATGATCCCACCCCGACCGATCTAGCCAATCGCGAACGTACTGTTTGTCAAGGCTCGGCACCTCCCGACCGGGATGCCATTGGTCGGCCGGCCAGTAGCGGCTGGAATCAGGGGTGAGCACCTCGTCCGCCAGCACCACCTGGCCGTTGGCGAAGCCGAACTCGAACTTGGTGTCGGCCAGCAGCACACCCCGGCGGGCCGTGTAATCCGCTGCCCGTTGGTAGATGTCGATCGACCGAGCAGCCAGCTCCTCGTAGAGATCATCGCCGATCAGGGCGCGAGCGCCTGTTTCGTCGAGGTTTTCATCGTGTCCCGAGGTGGCTTTGGTGGCGGGGGTGAAGATGGGTCGTTCGAGGTGGTCCGCCATCCGAAGGCCGGCAGGGAGGTGCTCGGTGGCCGGACCCCCCCCCGAGCGGTACTCTCGCCAGGCCGATCCGTACAGATAACCGCGGACCACACACTCCATGGGAATGACGTCGGCCCGCCGCACGATCATGGTTCGACCGGCCAGCTCCGTACGCTGCTCGGCGGTCAGGTCGGGTATCAACGAGAGGTCGGTGGCCAGGAAATGGTTGGGAACGGCCAGATGCTCGAAGAAGTGCCGCGACAATCCGGTCAACACCCTGCCCTTGTCGGGCACGGTGTCGGGCAACACGACGTCGTATGCGGAGATTCGATCCGACGCCACGATCAGGAGGCGGTCGGCATCCAAGGCGTAAATGTCGCGCACCTTTCCCGAACCGACCTTCGGATAGGGGATGGGCCGAGTGGTGGAGGAGGCGGTCGGCACGCCCGGGATGGTAGAGAGGAGGCGTCTCTCCGACGCGCCTCGCCTCCCCGGGCTATCGTGCCGCCACCTGAGCTCGGAGGTCGGAGTAGATGGCGGGTCGAGATCAGAAGATCGCCCAGTTGGAGCAGGTCCCCCTGTTTTCCAGCCTGTCCAAGAAGGAGCTCGCCATTGTGGCGAGGCATTGCGATGAGGTCGAAGTCGACGCCGGTGTGGTCCTCTGCCGGGAGGGCGAGCTGGCCCACGAGTTCGGGCTCATCCTGAGTGGCAACGCCGACGTCAAGCGGGCCGGCCGTAAGCTGGCCAGCCTCGGGCCCGGGGAGTTCTTCGGAGAGATGGCCATTCTGGACCCCTCGCCCCGGTCGGCCACCGTCACCTCGGCCACCCCGTGCAAACTGGTGGTGATGCATCGCAACGACTTTGCATTGGTGATCGACACCGTTCCTGCGGTCGCCCGCAAGCTGCTGGCAGGTCTGGCTCGCCGGTTGCGAGACGCGGATCGGCGTCTGATTAGCTGACCAATCCTGGGCCGGGGTTACCCTCTTGACCTAGTGCACCGTCTGGTAAATAATCGTGGGGTTTCGTCGGCCCACGACGCCCCTGGCGGCGTCCTCCTCCTCGACGCAGCGCATGGGCTGCGCCTTCGTCGTGTGTTCTGGCCAGGAACGCCGTGGCCTCGCCGATACCCTCACGCTATTTCCCACACGGAGCACTAGATGCGCCCTGTCCTGGTCATCCAGCACGAAGAAGAAACTCCGCCTGGTCGTCTGACGGCTGCCTTCGGGCGCGCCGGAGTCGAGCCGCTCACGGTCAGGGTCGATCTCGGCGAACCACTCCCGGATCTCACCGAGGTTTGTGGCGTCATCGTGCTCGGCGGCGAGGCCGGCTCGTATCAGGAGGATCGGTATCCCTTTCTGATCGACGAGAAGAAGCTGCTGAGAGAGGCGGTCGACCGCTCGGTGCCGGTGCTCGGGATCTGTCTGGGCGCCCAACTCCTTGCCGACGCCCTGGGCGGGAAAGCGTTCAAAGCCGATCGACCCGAGGTCGGAGTCGTGGAGGTGACCTTGACCGCGGAAGGCGCCGCCCATCCGGTCGTCTCTCGCTTGGGGCGGCGGGTCTTCTCGGTTCATCAGGATTCGTTCGCCCTGCCGCCGGGGGCCGTCCTGTTGGCCGAGAGCGACCGATTCCCCCAGGCCTTCGAGTGCGGAAGCGCCTTGGCGCTGCAGTTCCATCCCGAGGCCGAAAAGTCGATCGGCATGGGTTGGACTCGTTCGGAAGGCGGCATCCTCGGGCGGGTCGGTATCACCCGAGACGAATTGGGCGGACAACTCGACGAGTGGGATGACCAACTTGACTCCGACGCCGCCGCGCTGTTCGACGTCTGGCTGGACCGATGTCGGCGAGCCTCGGACCCCCCCGAGGAAGAATCGTGAGCCGCGCCGCCCAAATGCTCGACGATGACGCCTTTGCCAAGGATCTCGGGGTGGAACTTGTGAGCGAGGACCCCCTCACATTGCAGATGGTCGTCGCCGATCGTCACCTCAACTTCCTGGGAGTCGGCCACGGCGGAATGCTCTTCTCGCTGGCCGACGTGGCCTTCAGCCTCGCCTCCAACCTCCCCGGGCCCGTGGCATTCGCCGTCGATACCCACCTGGTCTTCACTGCCGGCTCCCAAAAGGGTGACATTCTCACCGCCGTCGTCGAAGAGCTGGCACGGGGGAAAACGCTGGCGACCTATCGGGTGTTGCTGAAGCGCCAAGACGGTCGGCTGGCAGGTAACTTTACGGGAACCGTTTCGCTCAAGCCCACCGTTTGAAGACTCAGTGAGAACCTTGCCACCCCGCACCAGGCCGAAGGACGTCCTTTTGAGCCTCGGACCCCTGCGGGTGGCGGTGGTGGTGGTGGGAGGCCTTCTGCTGGGGGTGGTGTCCTTTTTCGTGTTCACGGCCTGGCGCGGCTTCGAAGGCATTCCCACCGAGGGCTTCGACCCGGCCCGAGCCGCAGCCGCCGTTGATGCGCTCACTGCTGCAGAGCGTGACGAGGCTCTCCGCGCCCAGCTCGCCTGGATCGACAGCTTGGCCGCCAGGGAGGCCGAGAACTACGCAGAAGAACAGCAGGCCGTGGAGGAACTGTACGACCAGCTGGCGGCCAAGAAGCCTTTCTCGTCACCCTATGCGGTGGCCCCCCCCTTACCCGACGAGATGTTCGAAACCTACCTTGCCATCGGCGCCGACGCCAGCGGGTTCCTGGCCGACACGATCATCCTGGCGATGATCCCAGCCGAGGGCAGGGCGCCGATCGTTGTGCAGGTCCCGCGGGATCTCTATCTACCCAACCCTTGTCTGACCGTTTACGCCCGTGCCAATACGGCGTTGGGCGGGTGTGCGGGCGTGGCCAGCGGTCCGGAGCTGGTGGCCCTGGTCCTACAGGGTTTCACCGGAGTCGAGGTTGACCACTTCGCACGAGTCAACTTTTCTGGTTTCGCCGCCGTTGTGAATGCGCTCGGCGGGGTTGACATCTGTGTCGACAACGAGATCAGGGACGACAAGTCCGGGCTCCACCTTCCCGCCGGGTGTTCGCATACCGACGGCGAACAGACCTTGGCGTGGGTTCGATCTCGAAATCCCCAGATCCTGGTCGACGGCAGCTGGGAGTCCGCCGGCGGGAGCGACTTCTGGCGGCAGTCCCACCAACTCGAGATCCTCTTTCAGCTGGCCGGAAGGCTCAACGACTTCGGGTCGCTCGCCAACTTCACCGGAGTCATGGAGAGCGTGGCGGGAGCCATGAAACTGGACTCAGGTTGGTCGATCGGTGACGCTGCTTCGATGGCGTGGCGATTCAAGGGCATCGGGCCGGACGAGATCGTCAAACTGACCCTTCCGGTGAAGGACCATCGGGCCGGCGGCGCCGCGGTTCTGATTCCGGCCGCCGGCTTCAACCCGGTGCTGGCCAAGGTGTATCCGGCGGCTGCCCGCTGATCAGGCGAGCGTCAGCCCTTCCAAACGGTCGAATACCACGCCGGCGTTTTCCAGAAACCGTTCCGGTTGAAAACATCGGGCCAGCTCGGTGCGGTCGAGAATGACCTCGGGATCGGCTGCCAGCAGCTCCTCTAGCTCTCCACCGCTCTCCCACACCGTCATGGCGTGACGCTGGACGATCGCATAGGCGCTGTCTCTGGGCATTCCGGCCCGCGCCAACGCCAGGAGGGCGGCCTGGCTGTAAACGAGCCCACCGGTTGCTTCCAGGTTGTTCCTCATGCGCTTCTCGTTGACGGTGAGACCCGCCACCACTCGCTCGAAGGTGACGAGCATGTAGTGGAGAACGGTGCAGGCATCAGCAAAGATCACCCGCTCCGCCGAGGAGTGGCTTATGTCTCGCTCATGCCACAACGCCACGTTCTCGAGGGCGGTGGCTGCATACCCCCGTAACAGACGGGCCAATCCCGCCATTCGCTCGGAGACGATCGGGTTGCGTTTGTGAGGCATGGACGAAGATCCCTTCTGACCTTCTCGGAACGGCTCGAGCACTTCGCCGACTTCGCTCCGTTGCAAGTGGCGGATCTCGGTGGCGAACCGTTCGATCGACCCACCCACTACGGCCAGGGTCGTCACCAGTTCGGCGTGCCGGTCGCGATGGGTCACCTGAGAGGAGGCCGGCTCGACGGAAAGGGCGAGGTGCCGGCATATGTAATCCTCGACCTGTGGGGGCACATGGGCGTAGGTACCAACCGCGCCGCTCACCTTTCCCACCGCCACCGCCCGCCGTGCCCGGAGGAGCCTCTCGTGATCGCGAGCCAACTCGAAGGCCCAGGTGGCCAGCTTCAACCCGAAACTGGTCGGCTCCGCCCAGATTCCGTGGGTGCGACCAAGCATGACGGTGTAGCGGTGGTCCAACGCCCGTCGCTTGACCGTCTCGAAAAGGGCCGCCGTTCGAGTCGCCAGCAGGTCGGCCGCTTTGGCCAGGGCCACACCGAGGGCGGTATCGACCACGTCGGAGGACGTGAGCCCGTAGTGAATCCAGGCGGCGGCCGTGGGGGCGGCGTCGGCCAGGAGGTCAACGAAGGCCGCCAAATCGTGGTCGGTGAGAGCCTCTCGGGCCGCCACTGCCTCAGGGCTCGGAGTGGGAACCCGCTCGAGAGCGTGGGCCGAACCAGGAGGGACGACCCCCAAGCTCTCCCAAGCCTCGAGCGCGAGTACCTCGACCCGATGCCAGCGGCCGAGCTTGGCTTCCTCGGTCCAGATGCTCGCCATTTCGGGAAGGCTGTAACGGTCGATCATCTGGCTATTTTGACGCGGGAACGAGCGTCTGGCAGGTTGTGTGACCCCCCTTCACCCGGGCCAGGCTTTCGACCGAAAATGCGAACAGTGACTCTCACCATCGATCAGGCGCGCCGAATGGCGCTTGGTGCGCAGGGCTTTGCGGATCGGCGTCCAACCGGCCGCATCGACGTCCGCCACTTCCGCCGCTTGCTCACCACCCTGGGCGTCATCCAGATCGACTCGGTCAACGTCCTGGCCCGAGCCCACTACCTGCCAGCATTCGCCCGACTCGGCTCGTACTCGCGGCCGGCGTTCGATGACTTCTTGTGGCGGAGCCGCGAAGCGTTCGAGTACTGGGGACACGAAGCGTCGTTCATACCGGTCTCCTCGTGGCCGCTCTTCGCCCATCGTATGGTGGGTGGCTGGCACTGGCAGAGCATCGAGCGGCTGGCCGCCGAGCATCCCGGTTTTGTCCAGAGCGTGCTCGACGAGGTCGGAGCGCGCGGCCCCTTGGCGGCCGGAGATCTGGATGAACACGAGGTGACCAAGGGCACCTGGTGGGATTGGGGAAAGGCGAAGCTGGCACTCGAATGGCTCTTCCTCACCGGCAACGTCACGGTGGCCGAGCGGCGCAACTTCGTAAGGCGTTACGACCTTCCGGACCGGGTGCTGCCGGCGGCAGTGCTCTCTGAGCCCGGAGAACCGGAAGAGGAGGCGCGGCGGCGGCTGCTGCTCATGGCGGCTCGTTCCGTCGGGGTGGGGACCGCCGCCGACCTCGCCGACTATTACCGCATTGGATATGCTCGCGGGCGTCCGCTGGTGGAGGCGCTGGCGGTCGAAGGGGCGCTGAAACGGGTCGAGGTGGCCGGTTGGAACCAGCCGGCCTTCGCTCATCCCGATTCCTCCCTGCCGCGGCGAATCGAGAGGTGTGCCCTGCTCTCACCGTTCGACCCGGTGGTCTGGTTTCGCCCGCGGGCCGAGATGTTGTTCGAGTTCCGCTACCGGATCGAGATTTACACCCCCGCCCACAAACGGGTGCACGGGTACTACGTGATGCCCATCCTCCACGGTAATCGACTGGTGGGACG
>CAYUKI010000085.1:0-8400 GCA_964445235.1 uncultured Acidimicrobiia bacterium
CAAGAACGGCCGATATGGGCAGCGGTTCATCCATCACACCGGGCACATCAAGATGCTCGCCGCCACCCAACCCTTCCTGAGCGGGTCGGCGTCGAAGACCATCAACCTGCCCAACGAGGCGACCATCGAGGACATCGAGGAGTCCTACATGCTCGCTTGGGAGTTGGGGGTGAAATGCATGGCCCTCTATCGGGACGGCTCGAAGGCGTCCCAACCCTTGTCATCCACCTCCGACGACGGCACGTCCGACGAGGAAAGCGAGAAGGTGACCGAGGCGTTGGAGACCCAAAAGGCCATCCATTGGGGCCGCATCCCGGCCGGGATATCGCCGAGCCAGGCCTACGCGCAAGGCATGCCCCCCCCCAGATTCCTGCTCCCTGCCCGCCGGGCTGGATGGACCCAAGAGGCCCGGGTGGGTGGTCACAAGGTGTACCTGCGAACGGGTGAGTATGCCGACCACAGCCTCGGAGAGATCTTCATCGACCTGGCCAAGGAAGGCGCCACGCTGCGAGGGGTTCTGGCCTCGTTCGCCATCGCCGTCTCCAAGGGTCTCCAATACGGGGTACCGCTGGACGAGTATGTCGACACGTTCACGTTCCAGACGTTCGAGCCCCGCGGCATCGTGGAAGGCCATCCCAATATCAAGATGGCCAACTCGATCATCGACTACGTGTTCCGAGCAGTGGCGATCGAATACCTGCATCGAGATGACCTCGCCCAGGTGCCTCCCGACCGCGACGACGACCTGCCCGGGGCCCCCAAGGGCCTCGCCGTCGAGGCTGGCATCCAGCATGAGCTGTTCGACGTCGCAGCCGAACACGACGTCGAAGCCGTGAAGAGAGCGGCGAGCTTCGCTGATGGACGGGCGGTGCGTCCGGCCGCACCCAAGCCGGCGCCGCCCAAGCCGGCGCCGTCCAAGAAACCGATGGCGTTGATCGCCGACGTCAGCACTCAGGCCATGCAAACGGCCTTGAGCGAGATGATGGGCGATGCACCCCTGTGTGATATCTGCGGCCACATCACCGTCCGAAACGGCGCTTGCTACAAATGCCTGAACTGCGGCAATAGCATCGGTTGCAGTTGAGCAGAAGTCCCTCGGGGCTTGCGAGGAGGTGACGCTTGTCCACCGAGAACAACCGAGCATTGCTCCGCCGATACATGAGCGAGGTCTGGGAGCATGGTGAGGCGGAAGCCGTCAAGCGTTTCGTCGCCCCGAGCTATCGACGCCATACCTCGCCAGCAACACAACCGCTCGATCTCGCCGGTCAGATCCAGAGGCTCAAGGGTTTTCGGGAGGCCTTCCCCGATATCGGTATCGAGGTCGACAACCTCATCGCCGAAGGCGACACCGTCGCGCTCCGGTCCACGCTGCGCGGCACCCACCGCGGTCAGTTCCTCGGTATTCCCCCCACTGGTCGCAAGGTGACCGTCAACGTCATCGACGTGATCCGCATCGAAGACGGCCTATTCGCGGAGCATTGGGGTGGACCCGACCTGTTCGACCTGCTGAGACAGCTGGGCGCCGCCTTTGAGGCAGGCAAGATCACGTGATGCCCGATTCGGTGTCTCCGGCTGATCCTTCGAATCTGATCCAATTCTTCGACGAACACGGACGGAGCCGGCTGCCGGGGTTAATGGGGATCGAGATCATCGAGTTGGCCGCAGGACGGTGCCGGCTACGTCTGGACGTGACCGAGCGCCACCAGGCCCCCAACAGGTACCTTCACGCCGCATCTGTGGTGGCCTTGGCCGACACCGCCGCCGGATACGGCACGGTGGCGTCACTACCCGAAGGAGCCGTGGGCTTCACGACGTTGGAGTTGAAAACGAACTTTCTCAGCACAGTGCTCGAGGGAGGCATCGCCGCCGAAGCGCGGCTGTCCCACGGGGGGCGGACCACCCAGGTTTGGGATGCAGAGGTATTCGTCGAATCAACACTCAAGAAGCTGGCATTGTTTCGTTGCACCCAAGTGCTGCTCTACCCGGATGGTCGGTGACCAGCCCGTCAGCGGTCGCCGGGGTGCCTGATTTGACCACGACTCGGAGGCTGTAGCGACATGATGGAAGACAGGCTGGCAACTCTTCTGAAGGCCGCCGGACGTGCCCACCACGCCGCCTATGCCGCCACCGACGGAGCCGACCCCGAGTGGCCGATCTGGTACACCGATCACATCATCGACGAAGCCCGTGGCATGCTCGATGTGCCCGGCCTCACCAAGAGTCAGCTAATCGCAGCTCTCGTCGACGCCGATCTCGCCTACCAGGAGCAACACCCCGACCAGCCTTGGTGGGTGTTCTACGCCGATGTGTTCGCCCTCCGGTTGGGGCGGCGCAGCTGACCACCGTTTTTGCACATTGTGCAGAAACGACTCAGTAGCTCCGTTCTTGCACATTGTGCAGAAACGAGTCATACCGGGGCCTTCGACGGCTCCGTCCGTCGTGAGACAATGGAGCCGTAGCGCCCGTAGCTCAGAGGACAGAGCATCTGACTTCGGATCAGAGGGCCGGGGGTTCGATTCCCTCCGGGCGCGCTGCTTCTGGCCACGTGGTCAGGCCCGGGGGTACAGCATCGGAGTCATCGAGCCTTCGGTCGTGGCCGGGTCGGTGGCGCGGTAGGCACCCGCGGTGGCGAGGCTTCGGTTGAGGACACACGAGGACTTCGGCCCTGGTGGAGGCTTCGTCGACGGAGCAGCCTGAGGGAGCTTCACACAAACTCAAGGAGGCTGTTATGGCCACGAAGCGACCCGATTTCGCCGCGACCGAGGATCTCAACCCGTGGCACATCGCTCGAACTCAGTTTGACCGGGTCTTGCCATATTTGCCTGAACTGCTGGCCGAACCGGGCATGGCCGAGTTCATTTTTGAACCGGAACGTACCCTCAAGGTTGCCCTCCCGGTGAGGATGGCCGACGGACAGATCCACACCTTCTCGGGTTACCGCGTCCTGCACTCGACCTCCCGCGGCCCGGGGAAGGGCGGCATCCGCTTCCATCCCGCCGTCGACGAAGACGAGGTGAAGGCCCTCGCCGCCTGGATGACATGGAAGTCGGCATTGGTGGACATCCCGTTCGGCGGTGCCAAGGGGGGGGTGGCGTGCGACCCCCGCTTGATGACGCAAGAAGAGAAGGCTCGAGTGACCCGGCGGTTCATATCGGCCCTCGGGGACAACATCGGTCCCTTTACCGACATCCCCGCTCCCGACGTCTACACCGACGAACAGACCATGGCGTGGGTTTACGACACCTACCAGATGATGCACCCGCACCAGAACAACCTGCCGGTGGTAACGGGCAAGCCGATCGACCTGGGCGGGTCCCTCGGCCGAGCCACCGCCACCGCCCAAGGTTGTCTGTATGTGACCGCCCGATTCCTAGAGATGGCGGGAGTCCCGGGGGTCGATGAGGTTCATGGTTCCGAGGTGGCGATCCAAGGATTCGGCAAAGCCGGACGCAACGCCGCCGATCTTTTCCTCGGCGCCGGCGCCAAGATCGTGGCAGTGGGCGATTCGAAGGGGGGCATCTTCGATCCGTCCGGTCTGGACTTGGTCGCTGTCGAGCAACACAAGGATGCGACCGGAACAGTGGCGGACTACCCGGGGACGAAGCACCTCTCCCCTATCGAGGTGCTCGAAGTGCCCTGCGACATCGTCATCCCGGCGGCGCTGGAGAATCAGATAACAATGGCCAACGCCCACCTGATCAAAGCCAAGGTTGTGGTCGAAGCTGCCAACGGACCCACTACCCCCGGAGCCGATGCCATCCTCCGAGCAAGGGACATCAAAGTGCTTCCCGACATTCTGGCCAACGCTGGCGGAGTCATCGTCTCGTATTTCGAGTGGGTGCAGAACCTTGAGAACCGGCAGTGGTCCGAACGAGACGTGCAGGAGCGACTCCAGGACAAGCTGATCAGGGCGACCGACACGGTCGTCACCCAAAGGGCGGGAATGATCGAAGGTCACGAGCGGCTGCCCGAACCGGACCTGCGGACGGCCGCCTACCGCGTGGCGGTGGGGAGAGTCACCAAGACCACGTTCCAACGGGGCATCTGGCCATAGCCAGCAGCCGGCACCCGGGCCAGCGCTGGCGCGGCCCGAATGTTCGTTATCGCGGCCGGCGCAGTGCTCGGGCGGGCGTCAGGTGCCGACGCAGAGCCAGGATGGGAAGCAACCCGAGCGCGGCGAGCACGGCCCCAGCGGCAACGGTGAAGGAGAACCCGTTTCTGACCGCGGCGGCCGGGTCGGCGCTGGTGACTATCTCGCCGGCCAGCAGCCGCTCCACCAGTCCGATGTCACCTAGCGTCCGGACGGCCACCGTCAGCAGGAGCGCCCCCCCCAGCGCCGCGCCATAGGTGAGGCCCTGGGTGCGGAGGAACTGGTGGGCGGCGTTGGTGCGTCCGAGCACGC
The DNA here is from genome assembly GCA_964445235.1 of uncultured Acidimicrobiia bacterium. Lineage (GTDB taxonomy): Bacteria > Actinomycetota > Acidimicrobiia > Spongiisociales > ZC4RG35 > CAYUKI01. The sequence goes on from CAYUKI010000085.1 coordinate 4,403, forward strand.
CGTCATTACTGACCGCCCGCAGCAGAGTCAAGGCGGCATTGGTGGCTATGCCAACCCCCACCCCGGCAACGGTTTGGGTGGCCAAGGTCATCCAGTACGGCGCATCGGCGAAGGCCGCCAGCGCCCCAAGTGCCAGCGCCGGAACCACGAACAGGTAGCCGGACAACGCCACGGCCGTCTCCGACCACCGCGCCGTGGCCCTGCTGGCCAAGTTGGAGCCGATCGTCCAGCCGATGGTGAAGTAGAGAACCGACCAGGCGGCCAGGCCGGTCGAACCTTGCAGCCCCGCTGACACGTACAGCGGGAGGTAGGTCGTGGCACAAAAGGCGCCCGCCAAAAGGAGACCCATCCCCGCCGCCAGCCCTCCGAAAGGCTGATGCACCAGATGCTCGAGTCGCATCACCGGATCCGCGACTCGCTGAGCGTGCCGCCAATAGAGGAACGCCGCCACGATGGCGAGTGCCAGCCAAAGGAGGGATGCCGCGCCCAGCCGATCGACGGCCAGCAGCGTGGCAAACGCGAAGACCGAGACCCAAGCTATCCCGAGCCAATCCGCCGGGGCCCGCTCCGGGCGATCGGCCCGGGGCAATGCCCTCCAACCGGCCGCCAAGGCCGCGAGGCCGATGGGAAGATTGACAAGGAAGATCCATCGCCATGACAGATAGGTCAGCAAAGCGGAGGCGAGGGCTGGTCCGGCTACCGACATCACTCCCCACACCGTGGAATTGGCCGCGAACGCCCGGCCGATGAGATGAGATGGATAGACGAGACCGACGGCAGTGATCGCCACCGCAAACACCATCCCCCCCCCAATGCCTTGGACTACCCGAATGGGAATCATCACAGGCAGGGTCGGTGAGAAGGCCACCGCCGACCCGACCACAGTGAAAAGCGACACAGCTCCCAAGAACACAGTGCGGACGCCGAGCGCATCGATGATCGGCCCAGCCGCCACTGCCGCCACGCCGGAGGTGAGCAAATAGGCAGTGATCACCCATGGGATCAACCGGAGGTCGCCGAGGTCGGCGGCGATTTGAGGGAGCGCTGCCACCACCGCCAGGCCCTCGAAGGCAACCAGCGCGACGATCGTGTAGATGGCGATGGAGGCGGGTAGGTAGGGAGGCGATAGCACGCTCCGGGGAAGCGAGGCGGGGGTAGCGTCCACCCCTCAGGATCCGGGCTCGTAGCGGTAGATGGGGGGCACGTTGAAGCCACCGTCGACGGAATAACACTGCCCGGTGACGAAGCTGGCAGCATCTGACCCGTGATGAAGCTCGACCTCGGACCGGCCAGGAAGAGAACCGCGTCGGCCACCTCTTCGGGCTCGGCCAGGCGGCCCATCGGTATTGCCCGTCGAAATTCCTCCAGGTCCAGCCTCCCCTCCGCCCCCCCCTGACGAATTCGTTCGACGTTGACGTGCCCCGGTTATACCGCGTTGATTCGAATCCCGTGCCCGGCCCATTCGACCGCTAACGACCGGGTCAGGCTGGACAGGGCAGCCTTGGTGGAGGAGTAGGCGGCCACACCCGGCGAGCTATGGGTAGCGGCGCTGCTGCTGATGTTGACGATGGCGCCGCCCCGTCGATCGGCGATCCACCAACGGGCCGCCGCCACCGAGCAGTGGAACGCCCCATCGACATTGACGGCAAACATGTGCCTCCACTCACCCTCGGCCATGTCCACAGCAGGCGTGCGAGCAAAGACGCCGGCGCAGTTCACCAGCACATCGATCCCACCGAGCTCGTCGGCCGCCATGGAAATAAGGCGCCGGCAGTCACCCGGTATGGCCAAGTCCACTCGGAGGGGAACGGCGCGGGCGTCGCTCACCATTGGCAACGCTCTAGCGGTGGCCGAGGCTCCATCACCGTCGAGGTCGCCTAAGACCACGCTCGACCCCTGCAAGGCGAAGGCGGCGGCGATGACTGCACCAATGCCGTGGGCCGCACCCGTCACCACCACTACTTGGTGAGCGAAATCCTCGGTGGTGGCCGGGGGACCCGTCATTCCCCACTCGCCACGAACTCGGCCACCACCCAGCCGTCGCCGTCGAGCTGTCGCGCCTTGATCTCGGCGGCACCCACGGCATTGAGCGGGGCGGCGGCGTCGAGAAGGGCCGAGAGCGTTCCGACGATAACGATGGCCGAATGCGCGGTATGGCTGCCGACAAAGCTCGGAAAGGCATCGAAGGTGGCGGACAGGGCCCAGCCGCGCTCTCGAAGGTGGTCCACGACCACTCCGGCCAGCTGCTCATCGACCGCACCGGCACCGGAACCATTGAGAACGAAGACCATCGCCTCGCGGTCCGGACCCGTACCAGCCTCCCCGGGTGTCTCAATTACAGAAACGGTCTCCACCACTGCCACGCCCTCGGGCCACGGCTCGACATCGCCTGCTTGGAGGGCCAGGGTCGCCGGTCCGCTGCTGCAGGCGAGCAGAAGGGTGAGAGCAAGGCGCTTCACCCTAGTGCTCATGCGCTGCGTCGAGGAGGAGGACGCCGCCAGGGGCGTCGTGGGCCGGCGAGACCCTCACGCTATTTGCCAGACAGAGCACTAGACCTGCTCGCGGAGCGTTCGGCTGGCCAGCAGCAACGCCAGGAGAATCAGAACCGCCAGCATCACCACTGGCCCGCCGGTCAGACCTCCACCCGAGGGAAGCTCGCGGAGCGCATCGACGGCATAGCGAAGCGGAACGATCCGGCTGAGCGCCCTCGCCCATCCAGGCAGGGCATCGACCGAGACGGCCAGGCCCGAGAGGAAGATCGAGGGGACCATCACCATGGGAATGAAAGGTATGACCTGGCCTTCGTTGCGGGCGAAGTTGGAGATGAACAGCCCCAACGCCATCGACAGCACGGCCAACAACCACATGACGAGAAACACCGCCGCCAAGCCCACAAGGCCGACGCCCAGATCGAAAAGCAGGTTCAGCTCGACAAGGATCACCACGCTCTGAACGGTGGCAACCGCCGTGTAGGCGAGCAGATACCCGAGAACGACATCGGTCGGGCGATAGCCACTGATGAACATCCGCTCGAGCGTCCCCGTCACGCGTTCGCGAACCAAAACGATGGTGGTCAGCACATAGGTGACGAAATGAATGATGAACGCGGCGGCGGGGAGGGCGTAGCGCGATTGGTTGAAGGCTGGGGTGTCTACGGCATCGAAGAAGACGCTGAGGAGAAATATCACCACGAGGGGGACCACAAGACTGATGGCCAAAAAGCGAGGGTCGGCCCGCAATTGAGCCAGCGCCCGACCCGCTACGGCGGTGCTACCTTCCATCGGAGCCCTTGATCAACCGGAGTACGACGTCCTCGAGGGTTTCCTGCTCGACCTCGATTCGTTCGACGTCTCCCGTCCTGATGAGTGGCGCGAGAGCCGAGGCGTAGTTCTCCAGCTGGTGATCTTCAGGGCGCCCATTCCGCCAGATCCGCACAGTCGCTCGTCCCCCCCCCAATAATCGGCGAGGATCGTCACAGACGAGAACGCGGCCGGACCGCAGGATCGCCACCCGGTCACATGCCATGGCTTCCGCCATCTGGTGGGTACTCACCACCACCGTCCGGCCACCGTCGGCCAGTTCCCGAATGCGCTCCCAAAACGTAGCCCGCAACTCGGGATCGACTCCCGCGGTTGGCTCGTCTAACAGCAGGAGCTCAGGTCGATGCGCCAGCGCCGCGGCCAGCGACACTCTCTGTTGCATGCCACCGGAGAGGGTATGGAGCGGATCGTCGGCCCGATCCGTCAACTCCACGAGGGCCAGCGCCTCATCCACACCGGTGCCCTCGATTCGGTGCGTGAAGAACGCGATATTGCGTCGAGCGCTGAGGTCGTCGTAGAGGGCTGGGCGCTGGGGCATGTAGCCGACACGCCGCCGAAGCGCCCAGCGGTCGGCGTGCGGGTTCAACCCCAGCACCTTGACGTTCCCCGAGTCCGCCTGTAATGCTCCGACCAGCGTCCGGATCAAGGTGGTCTTGCCGGCCCCGTTGGGGCCCACCA
>CAYUKI010000086.1:0-7863 GCA_964445235.1 uncultured Acidimicrobiia bacterium
CCCCCCCCCCCCCCCCCCCCCCCCCCCCCCCCCCCCCCCCCCCCCCGGGCGGCGGCCCGCCGACGGTGGGCGAGTTCGGATCATTTGCCGTTGACGGAGAAGTGCATCCAGTCCTTGAGCGTGCGCCATTCCCCTCCCCAGCTCCAACCGATCTCGGCGAAGGCCTCTGTGACCAGGTCTCCCGGTTGGATCATCCCGGGCCGATGGTCGGTTCTGTCGGTATATGCCGACGCCAACTCCGGCAGCACTAGGTCCAGTTTGAGATATGGGTTGTGAAACGGGTTGACGTCCACGGCCAGGCCGTAGGCGTGCATCGACCACCCGGTTCCGCCCGTCACCGGCCGGCACTCGAAGATCCCGGTGACGTTGCTATCGCCGGTGGGCGGAGCGTCGGGATCGGCCTCGGCGACAGTGATGACTCGCATCTCTTCGATTGGGAACCGACCGGCGTGAAGCTTGGCAAAGGCCCCCACCACGCCCTCGGCGTGAGAGGCGCTGACGATCAGCTCCCCGGTGTGTGGCTCGCCGTCGAAGCCCCAGAACGACACCGTTACGTAGGCGAGGTCGCCGACCCCGACCGGACAGCCGGCAGTCCAACTGGAACGGGCCAGCACCTCGTCGGGAATGGGGCCGATGGTGGATTCGAACTGCTCTCCGACCGGACGCAGCAGCAGATCGGGAGCCTGAAAGCGCCGGTCGATCAACTCTCGCGGCGTGGGGCGAACCTCGCCAAACCCGTCTGACCGCAGCGGCAGCACCACGGTCCCGAGCCAATCGGGCTGGGCGTACGCGTTGGTGGCGGTGGTGGCCACGGTGGTCGTGGCCCCGGTGGTCTTGGTGGCCCCGGTGGTGGAGGCCACGGTGGTCGTGGTGGCCACGGTGGGGTTGGTGGTCGTGGTGGCCACGGTGGGGTTGGTGGTCGTGGTGGCCACGGTGGGGGTAGTTGCCGGCTTCGGCGTGATCGTGGTCAGCGGCTCCCCCAACCCGTTCTGGCGCGCCAAAGACGACCCAGAGGTCGGAGTTGGCGCGCCAAAAGCCGAGCATCCCCCCCCCACCAGGAGCGCCACCACCGCGAGGGCATCAACCCTCCTCGAGGAAACCCTCCAGCTTCTTCGACCGGGCCGGGTGACGGAGTTTGGCGAGGGCCTTGGTTTCGAGCTGGCGTACCCGTTCCCTGGTCACCCTGAAATGCTCACCAACCTCCTCCAAGGTCCGCACCCTCCCGTCAGCGAGCCCGAATCTCATCACGACCACCTGACGCTCCCGCTCCGAGAGCTCCTCCAGCGCGTGACTTAGGTACCCCTGGAGGAGCCGGAAGCTGGCCTCCTCGACCGGGACGTCGGCGTCGGTGTCTTCGACGAAGTCCCCCAGCGTCGAGTCTTCCTCCTCCCCCACGGGCGTCTCCAGGGAAACGGTGTCCTGGGCGATCTGGCGAAGTTCGGTGACCCGGTCCGGCTCCATCTCGAGCTCGCGGGCGATCTCCGCGATCGTCGGTTCCCTACCGAGCTCTTGGAGCAGGTTGCGCGCCGTGGTGGCCAGCCGGTTGATGGTCTCGGCCATATGCACGGGAACCCGGATCGTGCGGGCCTGGTCCGCGATCGCCCGCGTTATCGCCTGCCGGATCCACCAGGTGGCGTAGGTGGAGAACTTGAACCCTCGCCGGTAATCGAATTTCTCAACCGCCCGAATCAATCCGAGATTGCCCTCCTGGATCAGGTCGAGCATGGCCATTCCCCTGCCCACGTATTTCTTGGCGATGGAAACCACCAACCGGAGGTTCGCCTCCGCCAGCCGCCGCTGAGCGGCGGTCCCGTCGGTCACGGTCCTCTCCAGGATGGCCCGGTCCTCGTCACCAAGGTTCGAATCCTCCTTGATGCGGGCCGAGGCCCGCCGCCCCGCCTCGAGACGCATCGCCAGCTCCACCTCCTGCTGGGAGGTCAGCAGTCGAAAGCGGCCGATCTCCTGGAGGTACATGCGGACCGGATCCGAAACGGCAACAAAGTCATCGTCGGAGAGGTCGGTTGCGTAATCGGGCCCGTCCTCGGAAATCCGAACCCCTCTGGTCCGCAATGCCTCGTAAGCGCCGTCGAAAGCCTCCTCGGGAGCGGCGGCGTCCTCCAACTCCTGTTGCACCTCGGCCATCGTCAGAAAGCCTCGTTGGTGCCCTCGGTGGGCCAGGCCGTCGATGACCTTGGTCAGGTTGTTCATCGTTCGACTCCTAAGCGGCGGCGGTCCTGCTGTAACGCTATCAACCGCCGCAAGGTAAGGGAATACTCCTCGCCGGCGGGGTCGAGACGAAGGACCAACGTGTCGAGCTCTTTGATCTGTTCCTCGACGCGCACCTGACGCACCCGGTTGTACACCTCGACGGCGTCGGGAAGGTCTCGTTCCTCCATGGCCAACCGGCGAACGACCGGTCCGATCTCTTCGTCATCGAGCGAACCGAGGGGCAGCGGCTCGCCGGGGGCGGTGGCCTGGAAGACGGGAAGGAGGATCTCCATCGCCCGGCGGTAGTCGACTTCGGCGAACAAGGCTGGGCCGACGTCCTCGGGCAACTCGACCGGGTTGGCGATCACCACCCGCAAGAGCTCGCGTTCGAACAACCGCGACCCGGCCGTCTTGTCCTTCACTGCTGCGACCGTCCGGGCCGCCGGTTTGACCGCCTTCTCGACGGCGGCGGAGACAACGGCGAACTCCACCCCGGTCTTCCTGGCAAGGTGGCGGGCATACTCATGCCGAGTCAGTTCATCGCTCACCCGCGCCACTAGGGCGGTGGTCTTGTGGAGCGCCTTGGCGCGTGCCTCCGGTTCGTCCAAGCTGTAGCGCAACAGCTCCCGATCGAGGCGAAAGCGCAAGAGCGGCTCCGATTGCTCCACCGCCTGCCGGACAACCTCTTCGTCACCGGCGGCGACTAGGTCGGCTGGGTCCTTTCCCTCCGGCATGATGGCGACCCGGAGGTCAAGGTCGAGCCGTACCGGTGTCTCCAACTCGTCTCCTCGCAGGGCCGCCCCGGCCCCCGCTTGGTCGGCATCGAAGGCGAGTACTACCTGTTCGGCGAACCGCCGGAGCAAATCGAAGTGGTCCTCGCCGAGGGCGGTCCCGCAGGTGGCTACCGCCTCATCGAAGCCGGCCCGATGCATCGCGATGACGTCGGTGTATCCCTCCACGATGATGGCGCGGCTGCTGCGAGAGATCGAACTCTTGGCCCAGTTAAGACCGTAGAGGAGCTTGGCCTTCTGGTAGAGGCGGCTCTCGGGAGAGTTGAGGTACTTGGGTCCCTCTCCATCCAGTTTCCTCCCTCCAAAGCCGACCGGGTCGCCGCGCAGGTCGTAGATCGGGAAGACGATCCGGCCATAGAAGGTGTCCCGTAGCCGCCCGGTTCGGCCTCGAGAAGCCAGCCCGGCGTCGAGCATGGTCTTCTCCTTGACTCCGGCCGAACGCAGGTGCGCGACCAGCGCGTCCCAGCTATCGACACGAGGCGCATAGCCAATCTGGTAGCGGTCGACGACCGAAGCGTCGTAACCGCGGCCCCGCAGGTAACTGCGGGCATCCCCCCCGTCGGGGCCGAGTTTGAGCCGCTGGTGGTAGAAGGCCACGGCCGCCTCCACCGCCTCCACCAGGTTCTCCCGCTCACCTCGCCGCCGAGCGGCATCCTTGTCGACCCGAAGTGTTATCCCCGTCAGTCGAGCCAGGTATTCGACCGCCTCGGTGAAGTCCAAACCTTGGGTTTGGCGCACCCACGAAAATACGTCCCCCTCCGCCTCGCAGCCGAAGCAGTGGTAGAGCCCGCGGGCCGGGTCGAGTGAGAGAGAAGCAGTCTTCTCCTGATGAAAGGGGCAGACGGCCTTGAAGGACCGACCTTGTTTCTTGACGGTGGTGACGGCTCCCACCAGGTCCAACAGGTTGACGCTGGCGCGCACCTTGTCGATGTCTTGGCGGTCGTAGGCCACGCCCAGAAGTGTACGGCGGGGCACCGACTCGTTGATCGGCGGAAATCCGCGCCCTTGGCCGGGCGTTGGCAACGCCGCAACCATAAGGGCCTAGTGCTCTGTCTGGGAAATAGCGTGAGGGTATCTGGAGGCCGAAGTCGGACCGCAGGACGTTGGCAGTAGCCGATCCCTCCAGACGGTCGGGTGCCACCAGTGAAACCTCCACGGTGAACATCACGGATTTGGTGACACCCTTGATGGTGAGCTCGCCGCCGACCTGGAAAGCGAGAGTCGTCCCTATCGCTATCGAACCGGTCAGGCCATGCAGACTTGTGGGCGCGAACTCGATGAACTCGAACTCGTCATCGGCGGAGCCGAGGATCGGACCGCGGATCGCTCGATCCCGGAAGCTGTTGGCGGTGGTCAGGGTGCGAGCGTTCACGACGATGGTGCCAAATTCGCTCTTGCCGGCGGTTCGCGGCCAGCGCGACCCCCCCGACTCCTCGGGTGATAGGACCAGCCGTTAAGGATCGAGCCGGTCCCGCAGATACGACCCGACCTTGTCCATAGCCACCCGGTCTTGCAGCATGGAATCGCGGTGGCGGATGGTTACGGCGTGGTCTTCCAGGGAGTCGAAGTCGACGGTTACACAGAATGGTGTGCCGATCTCGTCCTGGCGCCGGTATCGGCGTCCAATAGATTGGGTGACGTCCAACTCCACCATGAGACTCCGACGCAGGTCGGCTGCGATTCTCTCGGCCGGCTCGATCAATTCCGGTTTCTTCGACAAAGGAAGGACAGCTGCCTTGTAAGGAGCGAGCCGGGGATGGAAAGCCAGCACCGTTCGAGTCTCACCTCTCACCTCTTCCTCGCGGTAGGCATCGATCATGAAGGCAAAGGTGGCGCGGGTGGCCCCGGCGGCTGGTTCGATGACGTGGGGAAAGAACCGCTCGCCGGCATCTTCGTCGAAGTAGCGGAGATCGACCCCGGAGTGCTCGGTGTGGGCGCGTAGGTCGAAGTCCGTGCGGTTGGCAATCCCCTCCAACTCGTCCCACCCCCACGGAAACTGGTAATCAACGTCGACGGTTCCGGCCGAATAGTGGGACAGCTCGTCTTCGGTGTGCGGCCGGACGCGCAGATGTTCGGGATTCATCCCCAGGCCTACGTACCAGTCGAAGCGTTGTTCCACCCAGTAGTTGAACCATTCGCCGCTTTCCTCGGGCCTGCAGAAGAACTCCATCTCCATCTGCTCGAACTCCCGGGTGCGGAAGACGAACTGCCCGGGGGTTATCTCGTTTCGAAATGACTTGCCGACCTGGGCAATCCCGAAAGGGAGCTTGAGCCGGTTGGAGCGCCGAACGTTCTCGTAGTTGATGAAGATGCCCTGAGCGGTCTCGGGACGCAGATAGACCAAGCCGGCCTCGTCCTCTACCGGTCCCATGAAGGTCTTGAACATCAGGTTGAACTGGCGGGGCTCCGAGAAGGTGTTGCGCAGTCCGCAGTTCGGACACTGTTCGGGATCCTCGAGTTGGTCGAGCCGCCAGCGGGTGTGACAGTTGGAGCACTCGACCAGCGGGTCGGTGAAGGCAGCCTCATGACCGGACGCCTGCCAGACCTGGCGGGCCTGGAGGATGGCGGAGTCGATGCCAACGACGTCGTCGCGGAGTTGCACCACGGCTCGCCACCACTCCGCCTTGACGTTGCGGAGCAACTCCACCCCGAGAGGCCCGTAGTCATACGCCGAGCGCAGGCCTCCGTAGATCTCGGAGGATGGGTAGGCAAAGCCGCGCCGCTTCGCCAGGTTGGCAATGGTTTCCAAAGAGACAGTCATGGGAGCAGAGCAGATGGTACCCAGGGCGTGGTCCGCTCTAGCTGGACGGGCCGAGGTCGGCCTCCGCCCCGAATCGTCGGCGGCGGCGCTGGAATTCGAGCACGCATTCGAGCAGATGCTCGGGTGTGAAATCCGGCCAGAGCACCGGCGGGAAGATCAGCTCGGCGTAGGCGGCTTGCCAGAGGAGAAAATTGGAGATTCGATGTTCGCCGGAGGAGCGGATAACCAGGTCGAGGTCGGGCATCTCGGGCACGAACAGATATCGGGCGAACCGGGCCTCGTCCAATTCGTTCGGGTCGAGGAGGCCCTCGGCCGCCTCGACGGCAGCCTGGCGGGCGGCGGTGACGATCTCGTTGCGGCCGCCATAGTTGAATGCAAAAACCAGGTCGAGCCGGTCATTGGCGACGGTGATGGCCTCGGCGTCTCTCATGTGCTGGCGGTTGCGGGCGGGGACCCGGGGGTCGGCCAGGTCGCCGGCAAAGCGCATCCTGACTCCATCGCGGTGAAGATCATCGCGACGGCGGAGCAAGAGGTCCTCGTTGAACCACATCAAGAACTCGACCTCTTCCTCCGACCGGTTCCAGTTCTCGGTTGAGAAGGTGAACACGGTCAGCCAGTGGATCCCGATCGCCAACGCACCCTCCACGGTGTCGAAGAGTGCCTTCTCCCCGGCCAGATGCCCGGCGGTTCGAGGCAGACCCCGAGCGGTGGCCCAGCGGCCGTTGCCGTCGAGGATCAGCCCGACGTGGGTTGGAATCCGTGCTGGATCGAGAGCCCTGAGGTCGAGGTCAGCCATCCAAAGCGGCCAGGCTCTGGAGTCGGCGGTCGAGGTGATGCTCGACGAAACGACGGGTGACCCCCATCGCCTCGCAGGCCAGATCCGAGGTGGGCAGATGTCCGAAATCGGACGCCGCCAGCACAGCCAGATAGGCGATCAGACCGGCCCGCATCTTCACGGCACCGACCGACGAGCAATCGGGGCACAGCACACCTCCCGCCGCGAACGAGAATCGCTCGAGGCCATCGCGGCGTCCACACGCCGCGCAGGCCACCAAGGCGGGCGCCAGCCCCACCGCCTCGGCAAGTTTGAGCAGATAAGAGGCCACCAGCTCCGAGCCGATCACCCCGGCCTCCAAAGCGGCCAGACCCTTGCGAAGGAGCAGGAACAACCTGACCGAGGACTCCCGCTCCTGGGAGACAGCATCGACTACCTCCACCATGGTGGCCGCGGCGATCACGCGATCCAGGTCGTCTCGGATATGGGGAAAGCTTTCGATGACGGCGGCCTGGGTTACGGTATATAGCTCCCGTCCCTCGTAGAGGACCACATCGACGTGGGTGAAGGGCTCGAGCCGGCCTCCAAACCGGCTCTTTCCCTTCCGGATTCCTTTCGCCACTGCCCGGATCTTGCCGCGCTGGGGGCTGAGCAGCACGACCACCCGGTCAGCTTCCCCGAACGGGTAGCTGCGGAGCACTATCCCCTGTTCGTTGACCAGGCGCATTGATTCGAGCGTAGACTCGGTCGGTGGCCTTGTTGGGTGATCATGCGCTCAACGGCTTCCTGGCCCGGCACCCGGAGTGGACGGTGGTGGGTGGAGAGTTGGTGCGGGTATTCCCCTTCCCCGACTTCGGGTCCGCCCTTGGTTTCGTGGTACGAGTAGGAGCGGCCGCCGAGAAGGCGAACCATCATCCCGACATCGACCTCCGTTGGAACCGGGTCGTGCTCCGCCTATCCACCCATTCGGCGGGAGGGATCACAGAGAAGGACACCGAGATGGCCACGTCGATCGGTTCGTACTGAGCGTGTTCGCCCTCCGGTTCGCCGGAACCGGCCCCACGCATAGGACCACGGATTCACCCTTGGCCGACCTCAACGGCGTGTAGGCAATCGGCCACCCAGCCATGGTCCTCACCGCGGCCGGCATACGCCTCGCCGAGGTTCGTCAGCATGCGAGCGATGATGTGCCCATCGGCCACCGGGTCGAGCCAACGCCGGTCGAGCCGGGGCGGGCCCCCCAGGGCTTGGGCGACCAGGCCGGCAGCCTCGTCGAAGCCGATCGCCTCCCCACCGTGGAAGGGGTCGCACAATTGACCGGCCGCGTA
>CAYUKI010000086.1:7873-8345 GCA_964445235.1 uncultured Acidimicrobiia bacterium
GGTTGGACGTCGAGCCCCGCTCGCCGGCCGACCTCGATCCAAACGACGCTCAGCGAGATCGGGAGACCGCGCCGGGTGTCCATGACCCGGTCCAGGAGAGAGTTGTGCGGGTGGTGGTAGTCGTCGACGTTGCCCCCGAGACCCTCGGAGATGGAGATGACCCGCCGCAACGAGAGATGCGTCGAGCCGTTGACTCGCTCGGCCATCGATTGCAGTCGGGCAAGATACGGCTCGGGATCGAGATGAGGATTGGCGAAACGGGCGAACTCGAGAGCTGCTGCCGCCAACCGCCCGGCGCGACTGTGTTCGACCACTCGTTTGGGATCTGCGGATACCGCCTTGCTCACCCCGGGCAATCTACTGGTCGAGCAGGCCTAGAAACCGAGACGGTCGAGGAGTTGGGGGCGGGTCTGCCAGTCCGGTTCGACCCGAACATGAAGATCCAGATGGATGCGGCGGCCGAACAACTTCT
>CAYUKI010000087.1:0-3442 GCA_964445235.1 uncultured Acidimicrobiia bacterium
GTCAGCCCGGCGCATGACGAGCGCCAGCATCGGACATAACCCGTGGATGTCGAATGGTTGTGCCAAGCCGGCAAGGTTGAGGGCGTGGCACACGGCGTGCGCCAGCGGCCCCGGCCACCGTCGTTGAAACGATATGAGCCACGGGGACAGTCGGCCCGTTCGAAAGGCCTTCACTTCATCGACGAGCGTGGTCGGCGCCAGCCTCATCAGCGCGCCTTCGTTCATGATCTCCATGTTGTGAATTGCCAGGTTATCCGGATCGAAGTAACGCTGGACCAGTCCATACACGCCGCCGTAGTTGGGAATCAGAACGAGCGTCGTCCCCCCGGGTCTCGTCAATCGTACATGCCTCTCGACAACGCCCGCGGGCTCATCCACAACTTCTTGGGGGTCTTTGGCGTGGAGGATGGACCCGCTTTCCTCACCGAGAACGAATTCATGGGATTAGAGCTGTGGGACTGGCTCGCTGGTCCCAGCGTGGCGATGACCGCCATCATGATGCTCGTCATTTGGACGACCACCGGCACGCTGATGCTGATCTTCCTTGCCGGGCTCCAGAACATCCCCCTCTCCGTTGAGGAAGCGGCGGTCGTCGACGGTGCTAACGGGGTGCAGCGCTTCTTCCGAATCACGATCCCCCTGATGCGGCCCACCATCTTCTTCGTGGTAACGCTGGGCCTGATCGGAACCTGGCAGGTGTTCGACCAAATCTACGCCGGTACCGCCGGTGGTCCCCGCAAGACCACCTTTACTCCCGCCTACCTCATCTACTTTCAGTCCTTCACCAACTCCAAGGCCGGGCTAGCAGGGGCCATAGCGGTGATCCTCTTCGCCATCATCATGTTCTTCACCTGGATCAACCGAAAGATAATCCGCGACACGGGAGACGTGTGAGATGGCCAAGACAGCTTCGACCCTGGCCCCATCGAGCAAGCCCCGGGAGACCGGACCGAAAGCCGTTGCCAAGCGTACGGTCGGATATGCCTTGCTCATTTTCTTCGCGCTGATCTTCATCATGCCCTTCGTACTTTCGGCGGTCACGGCCTTCAAATCGCTGCCCGACATCCAGGAGAATCCGGTCAGCCTGATCGCCGACCCCGAACACGGCGGCTGGACGACTGAAGGCATCGAAGGGCTCAATACGACACAGGTAAGGCTGCCCCGCTGGACCGTCAACTCGGTGATCGTCACGGTGTTCGTGGTGCTGTTGCGCATCACCTTCGGGTCGCTGGCCGGCTACGCCCTCGCTCGAATGCGGTTCCCCGGCCGAGGGTTCATCTTCGCCCTTATCCTGGCGGTGCAGGCTATACCGGGCATCGTGCTGGCTATCCCCCGTTTCATGGTCATGAGGCAACTCGGGATCATCAACACCTATGTCGGGATGATCGTGCCTCTCGCCTTCGACGCCTTTGGCATCTTCCTCATGAAACAGTTCTTCGAGCAGCTACCACGAGAGCTCGAGGAAGCCGCCGCCATCGACGGCGCCAGCACGTGGCAGACCTTCACCAAGGTGATGCTGCCGCTGGCGGCCCCAGGTTTGATAGCCCTCACCATTCTGTCGACCCAAGGGACCTGGAACGAGTTCCTACACATTCTGATCGCGCGCATCGGTGAACCCGAGCTGGCCACTCTCCCTGTGGGGCTGGCCGGGATCACGGCGGCCTTCGGAGAGGCGCAGCCTTGGAACACCATCGTGGCGGGAGCGTTGATCACCATCATCCCGATCGCCATCGTGTTCTTCGTGTTCCAGCGCTACTTCGTACAGGGAGTAGCCGCTTCAGCAGCCAAGGGCTAGATCCGCAACCGCCTTGTGGGAGCCGATCCTGCCATAGGTGTACCTGTGTCTCTGAGGCAGGGCGAGTGGACGGCGACTAGTAGACCGAGTGGCAGCCCCGACCGGGTTCGAACCGGCGTTTCCGGCTTGAAAGGCCGGCGTCCTGGACCACTGGACGACGGGGCCAGTGGCCACTGCATGCTATCGGCGCGACCGGGGCGCTTCGCCTGAATGGCCTAGGGCATCACTCGGGGTGGCGTTCCCGCTAGGTGGTCAATCGAGCGGCGGCCGCGGTCAAACGGGAGAGGGTCCTCTCCTTCCCAAGGGCGGCGATCGATTCGAATAAGGGAGGGCTGACTGACGATCCGTCACAGCCACGCGGATCGGTTGGAGACCCTTCTTGGCATTCATGCCCAGTTCTTCGAGCATGCCGCGCAACGCCGTTTCTACCGTCTCTTTGTCGAAGGGCATCAAATCAGTGAGCCGTTCGCGGGCGGCCCCAAGCACGGTCGCCGACTCCGGAGTCATCACTTTCGACCAGGACTCCAGGTCGTAATCGAGGTCGTCGACAAAGAGGAAGCGGACTTGGTCGGCCGCGTCCGACAACAGCTTCACCCGCTCCTGGACGACCGGGGCCACTTTGGTGAATATCGCCCATTCTCGGTCGGCCAAGGGACGATTCAGCCCGGCTTCGAGAAAAGGGCGCACCCGAGTAGAGAAGTCGTCGACCGGCAATGACCGCATGTACTCGCCGTTAAGCCACAACAGCTTGTCGGCGTCGAACACCGCCGGGTTCGAGGAGACGTCGCCAAGGTCGAAGGCTGCCACCGCCTGCTCCGGGGAGAAGATGGTGATGTCGTCACCGATCGACCAGGACATCAGGGCTACGAAGTTGAAGATCGCCTCCGGCAGATATCCCATCTGGCGGTATTCGGTGATCCCTTGCGCTCCGTGTCGCTTGGAGAGGCGCTTTCCGTCCGTCCCCATTATCAGGGGCAGATGGGCATAGACGGGTACCTCGCCGCCTAGAGCAAGCGTGAGCTGGATGTGGCGAGGGGTGGAGGGAAGCAGGTCCTCTCCTCTGGCGACATGGGAGATCCGATAGTCGACGTCGTCGACAGTGGAAGCCAAATGATATGTGGGGGTTCGGTCCGAACGGAGGATGACGAAATCGTCGACATGCTGATGGTCGAAGGTCACCTCGCTCCGCACCAGATCCGTGAAGGTGGTCTTCCCGGGTCTCGGCATGGCGAAGCGAATGGCGAAGGGCGCGCCCGCTGCCCCGCGTCGATCGGCCTCGGTTCCTTCGAGCAGCCGACAGCGGCCGTCGTAACCGGGAGGCCGTCCGGCTGCCTCGGCCGCCTTCCGGCGATCGTCCAGCTCGGCGGGAGTGCAGAAACATCGGTAGGCGATGCCGACCTCCACCAAGGTGGCCGCTGCCTGCCGGTACCGGTCATACCGGGCGGACTGGCGGTACTCACCGAAGGGACCACCCACCTCCACGCCCTCGTCCCAGTCGAGGCCGAGCCACCGCAAACCACCGAGAATGTCGGCCTCGAACTCGGGCGTGGAACGTTCGGTGTCGGTGTCGTCGATGCGGACGATGAAGGTTCCGCCGTGGCGGCGGGCGTAGAGCCAGTTGAACAAGGCGGTCCGAGTGGTCCCAAG
>CAYUKI010000087.1:3452-8305 GCA_964445235.1 uncultured Acidimicrobiia bacterium
ACGATCATCTCGTTGCTCTCGCGCTTCTACGATGTCGGAGAAGGGGCGATACGGACCCGCACGCTCAACGGGCCACCACCCTGTTGGCGAGGACGCCGATCCCATCGATCTCGACCTCCATCCGGTCTCCGGGCACGACCGGACCGACCCCGGCGGGTGTCCCGGTCAGGATCACATCACCGGGAAGAAGGGTCATCACCCGGCTGATGAACTCGATGAGCTCGGCGACCCCGAAAACCATATCTGAGGTGAATGCTGCCTGCCGCACCTCGCCGTTGACGCGAGCGATGACGGCGAGGCGCTCCAACGGATCGAGTTCGGTCTCTATGACCGGGCCGAGCGGGCAGAAGGTGTCGAAGCCCTTGGCCCGGGTCCACTGACCATCCTTGCGCTGAAGGTCTCGGGCAGTAACGTCGTTGGCCGCGGTGTAGCCGAGAATCACGCGTTCGACGTCCTCAGCCTTGATGTGCCGAACGACTCTTCCAATGACGACCGCAAGCTCAGCTTCGTGGTGGACCTCGTGGGAGTCAGGGGGGTAAACCACCGCCGCGTCAGGGCCCACAACGGCGGTAGCCGGCTTCAGGAAGATCAGCGGTTCGTCTGGGATCGAACCACCCATCTCGTTGGCATGGTCGACGTAGTTCTTGCCCACTGCCACCACCTTGGTGGGGATGACCGGGGCGAGAAGCTGCACACGGTCCCAGGGAACCAGATTCTCGGTGGGCTCCCAGGCCACCAGCGGTGAGCCCCTGTATGGTGTCACTCCCGCGTTCTCCGCCAAACCGTAGGAGATCTCGTCGCCAGCCTTGAACCGGACGATCTTCACGGATGGTACTCGCGGGCCGAGAAGTGCTCGAAGCCGACTTCGAAGAAGAGCCCGTCCGCTTCGAACAGCCTCCGTCCGTCGGGTGCCGTACCGACTCCTTCTGCGAATAGCCTGCGGCCCTCTGTCGCTGCCAGCCAAGCCTCCCCGCGGACGACGAGGCCCAGCGGCACCGGTAGGAGATAGTGAATCTGGAGCCTGGCGGTGACCGCTGGTCGCTGGTGGGCCATCATCACGAACCCGAGCAGGTCGTCCATGAACGCCGCGATGGCACCACCGTGGGCAACCGCCGGACCGCCCTCGAATCGAGGAGCGAACTCGAACTCTGCCACCACCTTGTCGCCCTCGTAGCGAGGCCGGACGCCGAGACCGGCTTGGTTGGCGGGGCCGCACCCAAAACACCGTTCGAGGTGGAAGGTGGAGAGCCCGCTCAGGGCCGCTCGGTCGGCGACCGGCACAACCGCGCCGGTCAGAAACCGATACGTCGTCATGGACTCAAACGGCGGCGGAGGTCCTCCCCCGAGAGGGACCACCAGGTCGGGTCGATCTCGGCAAGCGCCAACCGTCCTTTGACTTGCTCATGAGGGAAGGCCGATAACCAGCGCCGACGTCGGTCCTCGCCGGCCACCCGTGCGGCTTCGGGTAACCGATCATCGAGGCCGACGATGGCAAGGGCCACTTCCACGTCTTGGGTTGAGGGGGCCCGTCCGAACCGGCTGGCCCTGGCCAAGACCAAAGGCACGAGTAGCTCGTCGAGACCGGGTTCTCCGCCGGCCCCCGCTGCCGAGATGAGCCGGAGAGCAAAGCCGGAGTCCGGTCCCGGTTGACCGAAGTCGGCGCCGTGGGGAACATGCTGGGGAGCGCTCACGACCCCGGGGCGATCAGGCCGCCATCGTCGGGGGGGGGCGGTGCCAAGATCCTCCCGCGGCAGCTCGTGCAAGCCGATCTCGATGTTGGGCTGCTGGCCCACTAGACCTTCTCGAGCCACTCGCGATATTCCGGCAACTCTCCGTGCACGACCTTGGCGAAGAGAGCTTGGGCCTGGCGGGTCACCGGACCGGGTTTGCCCTCCCCGACCGGCCGGTCGTCGACCTCGCGGATCGGGGTCACCTCGGCCGCTGTGCCCGTGAGGAACATCTCGTCGGCGCCGTAGAGATGGCCGCGGGTGATGGTGGCCTCTCGCACGTCGACCCCGGCGTCGGCCAGCAATGTCATGACCGACTGACGGGTAAGGCCGTCGAGAATCCCGGATGACACCGGGGGCGTCAGCAACTTACCGTCCTTCACGACGAAGATGTTCTCGCCGGAGCCTTCGGATACGTTGCCGTCGGAGTTGAGCATGACGGCCTCGTCGTATCCGGTCTTCACGGCTTCGGATTTCGCCATGATGGAGTTCAGATATTGGCCGGTGCCCTTGGCGGTGGGAATGAACGAAGACTGGTCGATCCGCCGCCAGGAGGAGATTCTCACTCTGATGCCGTCACGGATACCGTCTTCGCCCAGATAGGCGCCCCATTTCCAGGCGGCGATGATGGTCTTGACCTTGGCGGAGGCGGGGTTGAGGCCGATGGCGCCGAGGTGGAGAAAGGAGAGTGGGCGGATGTAACCCTCGTCCAACTCGTTGACGAGAAGGACGTCCTTGCAGGCCGCCACCAACGACTCGACCGGCCATCCGATCTCGATGCCATATGCCTTGGCCGAGTAGTGGAGGCGCCGGATGTGATCGGTGAGCCGGAAGACGGCGGTGCCATCGGTGGTCCGGTAGGCCCGGATCCCCTCGAATACTCCCGAGCCGTAGTGCAGAGCGTGGGTGAGGACGTGAACGTTGGCCTCCTCCCACGGGACCATCTCTCCGTCCATCCAGATGAACTTCGAGCTTTCCATCCCCCCAACCTTACCCGTCGGACCGCCCCGCCAATTCCCCGCGCAGGTATCGGCGGCGGCGCCCACAGTTCATCTGTGGGCGCTGGGTAGTACTGGGTACTACCCAGAACCCTGGGTTCGCAGGTATCGGGAGTGCCAATCGAGGATCGCTTCGAATCGCTCTTTGCGATGGAGAGGTTTGCCTGAGCGGCTCATCTCGTGGCTCGCCCCCGGGAACCGCAACATCTCGGTAGGGACACCCTTTTCCAGAAGGGCGATGAAGTACTGCTCGCCTTGTTCGATCGGGCAGCGAAAGTCCTCCTCGGAGTGAACCACGAGCGTCGGAGTCTCCACACCGTCGGCCAGTCGAAGCGGGCTCTTCTCCCACATCTTCTCCCACGAATCCTCGCCTAGATAGAGCAGCGGGAAGGTGGTGGCGATGTCGGACGTGCCCGAGAAGGATGGGAAGGCGAGGCAGCCTCGCTCGACCACCGCCGACCGGTAACGCCGGTCCTGTCCGATCAGCCAGGCGGTGAGGAAACCGCCATACGAACCACCCATCACCCCGATCCTCTCTCGGTCGAGACGTGGAAACAGCCGCAAAGCCTCTCCGACGACGGCGGTGACATCGGCCAGGTCGACGGTTCCCCAACCGTCACCGGTGACGGCGCGTAGAAACTCAAGCCCCCGTCCGGAAGAGCCCCGGGGGTTGCAGGCGATCACCCCATACCCCGCCACCGCATACACCTGGAACTCGTCGAAGAACCCGAAACCGAACTGGCTGGCCGGCCCACCGTGGATGTCCAGCAGCATCGGAACGCTCGCTTCCCCCTCGGGGAGGTAGGCCCATGCATCGACGCGATGCCCGTCCGATTCGACCGTGAAATACCGACCCGGAACCGTCACTGCCATACCGTCGTTGAGCGTCGTGAGGCTTCGCAACCCGTCACGGTCCACCATGTGCAGCTCGGGGGGGCCGGTTGTGACGGAAATGGTTGCGGCTAGTTTCCCCCCCCCGACCGAGTAACCAACCACCGCGCGCTCGCCCCCAAGCAGCGCTTGAACTCCACCGGTGGGGTCCACGCCGATAACGCCGACCCGGCCAGCGTCCTCGAACGACAACACCGCCTGCTGATCCCACCACTCGACTTGCGGACCGCCGCCCACCAACGACCAGCAGCTTCGGTCCAGGTGGCCGGTCAGGTCGGTCCAGGTACCGTCCACCTCCAGACGCCAGAACGTGAAGAGAACCGGGTAGTTGGCATCGGGATTGCCGAGAGCATGGAGGTAGCCGTCGGGTCGGTAGGAGGGCGCCACCCACATCCCCCGCTCCGCCACCTTGCTGATTTTGCCGGAACCGACCTCGACCTCCCAGATCTCGGTACCCGAGTCGAGGCCCCGACGCACGTCCCGCCGAGAAAGAAAAGCGATCCGAGAACCATCGGGCGCCCACGCTGGTTCGGTCTCGTCGAACTCGCCTGGGGTGAGGCAGCGGGGCGCTTCTACGCCGCTCGGATCGATCAACCACAGATGGCGCCGACGATCGTGCACCCAACCCTTCGAATCGAAACGGTAGGGGTGAAACGAAATGCGGCGAGGTTTGCGGCGGCGCTCCTCGTCGCTCAGGCCATCCCACTCCTCCGTCCAGGTGACTCCGACCACCACGATAAAGCGGCCATCCGCTGACCAGCGATGCTCCTCCACACCCAAGGAGAGATCGGTGAGAATCGTCCCCTCTCCCCCCCCCGACGGCATGACGGCCAGCTGCGGATTGGCATCCTTCGCCTCTCCGGCGCGGAGAAAGGCCAAGCGCCGGCCGTCCGGCGACCATCGAGGGTTGGTATCCCCGGGCCCGGCGGTGAAGGCCCGGAACTCCGAGGCGTCCCACATCCAGATGGACTTGTCGTACCGATCCTTCTCGAAGTCGATACGGCTGTGGGTGACGGCAATGCGGTCGCCAGTCGGATCGATACGCGGCTCGGACAGAAACCTGAGCTTGGAGAGATCGTCGGGAGTCATGTTGCCGACAGTAGCCGGGAGGGCACCGGGACCCCCGGCCTGCCGACAGTAGCCGGGAGGGCACCGGGACCCCCGGCCTGCCGACAGTAGTCGGGCACCCAAAGGTACCCTCGGTGAGTGCGGCGGCTGGTGGCATCATTCTTCGGAA
>CAYUKI010000088.1:0-7670 GCA_964445235.1 uncultured Acidimicrobiia bacterium
GTCGACGGCGAGGTGACCGGGTCGGTCATGGCGCTGGCCTCTCGAGTCGTCATCGCCGGTCACGTTGGTGGGTCCGTCCGGGCGGCCGCCGTCCGCATCGAGGGGGGGGGAGAAGTCGGCGGCGACCTCGTGACGACGGCCGGCACGCTGAGTTGGACCGGCACCGTAGGCCGGGACGCCCTCGTGTGGGCCTGGAACGCCGCGGCGGAAGGCAGCATCGGCCGGAACCTGGAGGGGGTGCAGCGGCGACTCTTGCTGGGTGGGACGGTGACCGGCGACGTGGCAGTGGCGGTGGATCGTTTGGACATCGCCGCTGATCTGACGGTGGGTGGCGACCTTGCCTATCGATCCGACCGGGAAGCCAACGTGGCCGGGGCAATTGTGACGGGTACGGTGGTTCGCCAGGAACCAACCGAGCTCAACGTGCGGGTGCGAGCCTTACGGTTGATGAGCTACGTCGTGGCGCTAATCGGTTTGGCGGCCGTGGGGTTGGCTGGTTGGATCGCTTTCCCGGCCCGGATGGAGGCAGCCCGAAGCGCCCTTCAGGGGAGCCCCGGACGGGCGGCTTTGGCCGGGTTGGAGGTCATGGTCGTGCCCTTTGGAGCCGTTGCCGGTGCCGGTGTGTTGTTGGCCCTCGCACCACCGGCCGCTGCTCTTCCGCTCCTGGCGGTGATCGGACCGATCCTGTTGGCCGTGTTCGGCCTGTTCATGCTCGGTTTGGTCGTGTCTCCTCTTCCGGTGTTGGGGGCGGTGGGACAGCGCCTGCGCCGACGATGGTCGGGCCCGGCGGCATTTCTGGTCGGCCTGGGTTTGCTGGCGCTGGTGCTGCTTGTGCCGATCCTGCGATGGTTGGTTGTGTTGGCCGTGGTGATACTCGGAATGGGCGGATGGGTACGGTCGGGAAGGGGGGAACCGGGTGTTGTCGATGCTCATCCGTGGGTTGGAGGCCAGACCGGTGAGCTGGAACCGGGTGTAACGTCTCCGGGGTGAAGATCCCGGTAACCGTCGGCGACCGCTTGGGCCGCCCGGTGCGCGACTTGCGGATTTCGGTGACCGACCGTTGCAACTTCCGCTGCACCTATTGCATGCCGAAAGAGATCTTCAACCGCCAGTACGAGTTCTTGAGTCGCGACCTTCTCCTCACCTTCGAGGAGATCACTCGTGTCGCCCGGGCCTTCGTCGCCCACGGGGTTCGCAAACTTCGCCTCACCGGCGGCGAACCGTTGATGCGGAAAGGCGTCGAAGAGCTTGTCGCCATGCTTTCCCAGATTCCCGACGTCCTAGACCTCACCATGACCACGAATGGGGCACTGCTTTCCCGCAAGGCTGGGGCGCTCAAGGATGCCGGGCTCCATCGGGTAACGGTCAGCCTCGACTCTCTCGACGACGAGGTCTTCACCGCCATGAACGACGTGGGATTTCCTGTGCAGGGGGTGTTGGACGGGATCGGCGTTGCTGCCGAGGTGGGGCTGACCCCGATCAAGATCAACATGGTGGTGAAACGGGGAGTGAACGACAGCTCCATCGTCGATATGGCGCGCCATTTCCGCGGCACCGGTCACATCCTGCGTTTCATCGAGTACATGGACGTAGGCACGACCAATGGCTGGCGGCTCGACGAGGTGGTCCCGGCTGGGGAGATCGTGCAGCTGATCGGTTCCGAGTTCCCGTTGGAGCCGGTGGGGCGCAACTATCGCGGCGAAGTGGCCGAACGCTGGCGGTACCTGGACGGCGGCGGCGAGATCGGTGTGATCTCATCGGTGACCCAACCATTCTGTGGCGACTGCTCGCGAGCGCGACTTTCGGCGGACGGGAGCCTCTACACGTGTCTGTTCGCCACCACCGGGACCGACCTGCGTGCTCTGGTGCGCAGCGGTGCCTCCGATGATGAGCTGTTCGACGCGATCGGGCGGGTGTGGTCGGGCCGGACGGACCGCTACTCGGAGATTCGTGCGGACGCCACGCTCAGCAAACCCAAAGTGGAGATGAGCTACATCGGCGGCTGAGGTCGGGCAATCCTTGCCAATTTCTTGCACAATGTGCAACAGCCGCGCCATATGTCAGTTCCTGCACATTGTGCAAAAAACGGGGGGGCTTCTCGCCATGCGGCCTCTCAACCCGGAGGGCCAAACCGGGACAGGCCTTCCTCCAGGGAAGTCATGTCATCGACCGACCACCAGGAGCGGCCGTCCTCTCCCCAGGTCTCCCACACGTCCTGGCCGATTTCGGGCAAGGGTTCTCGGTCAAGCAACGACTGCACCGACCCACCTTGCTCGAGCTCGGCGCGGGCCATTTCCAGTAGAGAAGCCGGGTAGCAGGCGCAGGTGACCTGGCGGACTCCCGCCTCGACCGGAAGGGCTCCTTTCGGGGATTCCGCCAGTCGGGCCAAGGTTTCGAGACGGATCCAGGGATGGTCGACTGCCACCGCCAGCAGCGGCCTCCCCGCCGCGACTCCAAGCCCGGTCACGATCCCGGCCAGCGGACCGCGCGGTCCAGGTAGATCGTCGAGAATGCCCGCCAGACCCTCGGTCACGCCCACCCGCCCGGTCATTAGCACTTCGTCGCAGACGTTCCGCAGAGCCGCCGCCACCCAGGTCAGCATGGTTCGACCCGCCACTTCGATCAGCGCCTTGTCGCCGCCCATCCGGAGGGAGGCGCCGCCGGCCAAGACCACGCCGAGCGGCTTCATGGGGAATGTCCGGTCGCCACCCGATACCCCCACCAAATAAGGGAGACGGCGGCCAGCAGGGATAAGGCGAAGGACGCTCCTTCCCCGAAAGCCAGAAAGCTGCCCCCCGAGGCGGCGGCGAGGACCCCGGCCACGATCAGTCCGTTGCCGGCTACCAGGCGCCGGTTGACCTTCCAGAATCGAAACACGCTGCCGAGCGCCAGGCCGACGAGGATCGTGGCTCCGGCTCCTCCGGTGATGGCGGCCAGCAGACGAGGGCCGAACTCGCTCGGGGGGGGGAAGACATCGGAGGGTATCCCCCCCCTCGGCAGAGAGGCGGCCAGCGGCACGGTCGTCGTCAGTGTCACCGAGATCGCGGCAATCGCCCCGCACACCAGGAACATGATGTGTCCGGCTCTTTTGCCTGCGACCAGAAACATCGACCCGAGGGCGAGAAAGGGCACATTGAGGATGGCTCCGAAGAGAAAGAACGTCCGGTAAGCAGCGCCCGACCAGCCGAAGACGAGACCGGCCACGAGCGCCCACGAGGCGACCGCGAACATCCCCATACCGGCGGCGTATGCGTACAAATGGGGTCGGCGCCGATTCCGGGCGCGCCAGCCGAGGTCAGTAGTGAAGGCAGTGGCTGCCAGGGCGGCGGCGACGGCGAGCACTGCGTCCATGTAGGCGGGGATTCAACGCCGTCCGGTATCCGATTACCAGTCGGAGAGCCGGCGAACTCAGAGTTGGCTGGCGGCGGCCGGCTGGGTGACAGGCGCGGCCGGCGCGGGCCGAGTCATGCGCCAGAAGGCCCAGCCCACCGGCAGCAGATACGCGAAGTAGGCGACCACCATTTCCAGAGAGGGAGCCGGAGACCATCCGAACAGGCTGCGCAAGAAACGGCCGACCACGCTCGTGTCGGGGTCGGCAAATGTGGTGGTGTAGAGGTGCTCGTTCAACGTGGCGATGAGACTGGCTTCCTGAAACTCGTGGATGCCCTTGGCGAGCAGGCCGGCGGCGAACAGGAGGATCAGCACACCGGTGTAACGAAAGAACCTGCGCAGATCGAGACGCTTGCTACCCCGATACAGCAAGTACCCGATTCCGACGGCGGCCACCACGCCGAGCAAACC
Source organism: uncultured Acidimicrobiia bacterium (assembly GCA_964445235.1). Lineage (GTDB taxonomy): Bacteria > Actinomycetota > Acidimicrobiia > Spongiisociales > ZC4RG35 > CAYUKI01. The sequence continues at coordinate 3,802 of CAYUKI010000088.1, forward strand.
CCCGACCAGCTGCCCCCCACTGGCCTCTTCGCCAACGGTGGTGGAGATCAGGAACAACGCCGATTCGAGGCCCTCCCGCAACACCGCGATGAAAGCGATCAGGGCAAGGGCCTGGGCTCCGCCCACCGCCAGCGCACTGTCGACCTGGCCCTGAAGGTGGCCCTTGATGGCCCGCGCCTGGCGACCCATCCAGAAGATCATCCAGGTGAGAAGTCCTACCGCCACCAGCGCTACGACTCCTTCGGTGACCTCTTCGGCACGTCCTTCTAGGGCGCCGATGGTGTTGAAGACGATGAAGCCGGCCACCACGGAGATGAGGGCAGCGGCGACCGTCCCACCCCACACCCAGCGGGTTTCGTCCCGACGGGCGATCTTCACCAGGTAGGCGAGCAGGATGGCGACGATGAGGGCGGCTTCGACGCCTTCTCTCAGCATCACCAGAAACGCTGCCATCGGACCACGTTAGGTGTGCCTAACAGTCATTTCAAATTGCACTACCGGGATAGGGGAAATTGGAACCGGGCTACGATCGGCGGCCGATGGGTGCCCCTTCCGCCACCTTCCGCGAGTACGTCGAAGCCGTTTGGGAGCTTCAGGAGGAGGGCGTCGAGCCGATCCAGGCTCGGATCGCCGACTGGCTGGGGCTGAGCCGGCCGAGCGTCTCGGAGATGGTCCACCGCATGGAGGGAGAGGGCCTGGTGGTGGTCGAGGGAGGTGCAGTGCAGCTCACCAAGCAGGGTCGCTATCTCGCCGAGGTGGTCGTGCGGCGCCACCGGCTGTCGGAGCGGTTCCTCGCCGAGGTGTTGAAACTGCCCTGGGTGAAGGTGCACGAGGAGGCCTCGGTGTGGGAGCACGTCATTTCCGACGATGTCGAGAAAGCGATGTGGGCGGCGCTCGGCAACCCCCAGACCTGTCCGCACGGCAATCCGATCCCGGGGGCTGGGTACAAACCGCCACTGATGAAACCGATCGCCAACATGGCACCTGGCGAGGACCTGCGACTCGAGCGGATCTCCGAAGAACTCGAGCAGGACGCCGAGATCATGGGCTTACTCGATCGGAGCGGGATGCGTCCGGGTGCTCGTATCGCTCGGGGTGAAGGCCAGATCTCGGTTGACGGTGGTCGGCCCGTAACACTCGACGATCACGTCGCAGAGCGCGTGTTCGTGGCGATCTGAGCGCCCCGGCTCGCCGAGCGATCAGATCAGGCTTCTCGTCCCTTCACCGACCGTACCAGTTGCCCACCGTCGATGTCGTTGATCATGCATACGACCTCCCGGTCGGCCTGCTGCTTCCAGGATTGGGTCGTTGGGTAGAAGACCGAAATGTCGAGATCGGCGACGTTTTCGTAAGACGCCCCCACGTAGCCGGTGAACAGCGGCAGGCATTGCTCCACTCCCCATGTGTAGACGGCGTCGTCCCCTGGGTAGGGATCGCCGGCGGAGGCGGGATGGTCGATCAGCGCATAGACCTCCAGGTCATGCGGCTCACTGCACGGCTTGCCTTCCACCCGTTCGACCTCGGTCGCGTCGGAGTCGGAACCACCAGGCCAATCCAAGCAATCTCCGACTGCCATCCGGAAAACGTCGAGACTCCCGGCATCGGTGATGGCCCCGGAGTCGTCTCGGCGGGCCCCGGTGAACCAGTTCCACACCGCCCCCCCGCCCAGCACCACCAAGACGATGGCGATGCGGACGACCGTGGCCGCCCCGAACCGTTTGGCGACTTTCCCTGCCTTGTTGGGCAGGTCCTGACTCGAGGGCACCGGCATCGCCGGTGGGTCCGAGACGCCCTGGGGGATTCCGAAGAGGTCAGTGTGAGTGGAGGGGACACCGGTCGGCGCCATGGCCAGACCGGCGCCGCAATGCGAGCACTGGGCTTGGTACGAGGAATCGACGTTTCTGCCGCAGTTCGGGCATTTGGGCACGGGTTCTCCTGGTGAGCTCAGGAGGTTTTCGACTTCCCCGGCGGGTCACTTGACCACTATCCGACCGCGGCCGGCGGCCACCAGCAAGGGGATGCCCACTTCTTGGGCCGTCAGACCACCGTGGTAACCGCGCAGCCGGCGATCGAATGCCGGCGGGAGGAGCACCTGGCGAGGGCCGGCCAGCAGAACCGCGTCGGGGGCCCGCTCGGAAAACGACGGGTGGAACGGGGGTGGCCCCCACCATCCGGCGAAGTCCGTGCGGACTTCGACACCGGCCTCTCCGGCCACGGCCTCGATACTCTCGAGGTTGCCCTTGACCAGCACGGACCGGGGATCGCCGTAGTAGATGAGACCGTCCCGATTCCGTAGTACGACCTTGCCCTCCTCGGGGAAGTCCAAGACTCCGTGGTCGGCGGTTCCCACCATGACAGCCGCCGCCGGGAGGCGAGCCGAGAGCTGGAACCACAGCCGGTCAGCTTCCGACAACGCCAGTCGGTACTCGGTGGAGTCCTGGCCGAACACGTGGGCGGCGAAGTCGACGTCGGGGAAGTAGGTGAAGATGAGCCGACGACGGGTTTCGGCGAGTCGACAAGTGGCGGCTACCGCCTCCTCCAGGCTCGCCACCGGCTCGAACCGACATCCGCGGTAGAGGGCCCGAGTGAGTGGTGTGTCGGCAAAGGCCCCGGGTTGCACGGTGATCGCCTCGATCCCGGCGGCCGACAATCTCTCCCAAAGATTGGGGGGGGGAAGCAGGGCCGCCGTCTGGTAATCCACCGTAGCCCCGGTCAGGTCCACCCACTTGAGGGTATTGACCACCCGACCGACCTCGGGCAGCCAGAGCAGATGACCGAGGAGTCCGTGCTGGCTGGGAGGAAGCCCCGTTGACACCGTTGCCAGGCTGGTGGTCGTGGTCGTGCAGAAGCCGGCCTCCAAACGGGCGACCCTGGCGGCCGGCAGCGCCTCCAGCGTCCGGTGGGACAGCTGACCGTCACCCAACCCGTCGAAGAGCACCAACACGTACGTGGCCGCCGGGGGGATGAGTTCGGCGAGACCGGATTCCAGTCTTGCTGCCGGCGCCCGGCCGCCGAGACGTGCTTCCAGCTCGGCGATCAGGTTGACGAGTCCACGACCGTCGTAGCTCGGCAGGTCCATGATTGGCGACGGTAGCTGCGTGGGCGGGTCGAGACCTATAGGGTCGTTTTTGCACAATGTGCAAGAACGACCGTATATCGCAGATTCTGCACATCGTGCAAGAACGACGTGCGGTCGGCGGCCTCTATTGGCTCCGTCCCGGCGTCAGGGGCGTCACCGAGCACCCTTTGGGCCATGATCGAACTACGTAATGAGGTCGCATCGGTCATGGTCGACGTGGTCAACGGCGCCCGTCTGGCCTCGGTGCGGGTGCTGGGCCACGAACTGTTGGTCGAGGGCGCGCCGGAGTCAATGAACTGGGGCTGCTACCCCATGGCGCCGTGGGCCGGGCGCACCCGCCACGGGCGCTTTCGCTTCGCGGGACGCCAGTATCGGCTGCCCATCAACTTCGCGCCTCATGCAATCCACGGCACGGTCTACGACCGCCCCTGGCGGCAGGTGGACGATGGGGTTTTCAAGACGGCGCTCGGCGAGAGCTGGCCATTTCCAGGCCTCGTTCGGCAGTCGATCCATCTGAGCGAGGACGGGCTACGGCTCGGATTGGAGGTGCACGGCGGCCCCATGCCGGCGGTGTGCGGCTGGCACCCGTGGTTCCGGCGCCGCCTCGGCGACTCGGAGGTGGGGATCGAATTCGACTCCACTGCCATGTTCGAACGAGGGCCCGACTCCATTCCCACCGGCCGCTTGGTCCGCCGGCCGCCAGGTCCGTGGGACGACTGCTTCGAATGGGCCGGGCGCGCCCGGCTTCGCTGGCCGGGAACTCTCGACCTCGAGATCGAAAGCGGCGGCT
>CAYUKI010000088.1:7680-8295 GCA_964445235.1 uncultured Acidimicrobiia bacterium
AAGCGACTGTCGGTACCTGGTGGTTTTCGATGAGAAGCCCCACGCTGTTTGTGTGGAGCCGCAGACCGCGCCTCCCGATGCCCTCAATGGGGGCGCCGCTCTGGTGGAACCCGGCCGGCCGCTAGTGGCCACGATGATCTGGAGGTGGAGCGGAATAGCGAGCTAACTAACTCCGACCTTCTGGCTCGGAGATCTGCACTCAGAAGGGCGTTTCTCCGAGCCAGAAGCCGGGCGGCCCACGCAAACTTCGACCCGCCAGACCCCCCTCCCTATACTCGCCATCCGGTGACCCAGACCGCCCTTTCGACATGAGCACCTATTTCCAGGACTACGTCACCGTGGCGGCCTTCCTTGGTTTGGGGGTCCTCTTGGTCGCTGCGCTGCTCGGTCTGGCGCGGCTCCTCCGGCCTACTAATCCCACCAAGACCAAGGCCATGACGTACGAGTGCGGCGTCGACCCGGTCGGGTCGGGGTGGAGTCAGACGTATGTGCGCTATTACGTGTTTGGGTTGCTCTTCCTGATCTTCGACGTCGAGGCAGTGTTCATCTTTCCCTGGGCGATCATCGTCGAGAAGCTCGGCATGTTCGGGCTCGTGGAGATGCTCGGTTTCATCG
>CAYUKI010000089.1:0-8232 GCA_964445235.1 uncultured Acidimicrobiia bacterium
CAGGGGCGTCGTGGGCCGGCGAGACCCCACGATTATTTACCAGACGGTGCACTAGCCGTTACGCTCCCAGGGACGGCTGCTACGTCGGCCGGGGCGGTCGGCAAAGGCCTGTTCAGCCTCCTCCTCGTCGTCGGTCACCTCGGACGACGCCTCGACCGGTTCGACCACTTCTTCCTCCGGGCCCTCTTCCAGGTCCACGTCCAAGCCTTCCTCCAGGTCTTCGCTGGCCTGCTCGAGTGCCTCTTCCAACTCGTCGGCAGCTTCCTCCGCCGGTTCCAGCACCTCCGCCACCGCCGACCGGTCGAGGTCGAAGCCACCGAGCTCGCCGGCGGTCCGTTCCGCGAGAGCGGCCAACCGCCGCCGAATATCCCCGACCGAGGTGCGCAAACCGGCCAACTCGTCTTCGAGCACCTTCTTCTCCTGGAGCTGGGATGTTGAGAGCTCCGTTGCCTCGACGCGGGCGCTCGACAGGATTCGATCGGCCTGCTGGCGAGCGTCGGTAACGATGCCGTCGGCGGACTTCTGGGCTATCACAAAGGCTCGAGTGATGGCGTCGCCGGTTTCCCGCTTGGCTTTCAGCTCGGCATCCAACACCGACGCCCGCTCCTCAGCGTCTCGCAACCGCTGGTCATAATCGCGCAGCGTGGTGACGACATCGTCGAGGAAATCGTCAACCTCATCGAGGTCGTAGCCGCGCAGTGCGGTGGTGAATTTCTTCTGTTGAACGTCGATGGGAGTAAGCATCCGGCCCTTCCTAGTCAGCACGGAACGCCCCGAGCTTAATGGGTCGTCCGCCTACAACCGGGTCAACGGCAGATGATCTGCTGAACGATTTGGACGCCCAACAACAGCACCAGCGGCGACAGATCGACGGCCGCTCCACCAAACCTAAGCGGTGGCAGCACCCGGCGAAGCGGCAGGATCAGCGGGTATATCAAGCGATCCAACAGCACCTGGACGCGACCAACCGGATGGGTCGAGGGCACTCTCACCCACGACAGCACCACCCACGCCAGGACGAGGAGGGAGTAGAGGGTGAGAAGCCAGCAAATCAGAGCCATCAGCCGTCGCGGGTCTCATACAGGCCGAGGCTCGCCAGCCGCTCCTTCTCGGCGCGGCTGAGCCCAACCCGCGGCGGCAGCACCAGCACCACGCCCTCGGCTGTCTTGGTCATGGTCCCATCGAGGGCATAGATCAGCCCGGAGGCGAAATCGATGATCCGGCGGACCAGATCAGGATCGGTCCTGCGCAGGTCAAGGACTGCCGGAACCCGATCTCTGACCCGATCGGCAAGGATCTTGGCGTCTCCGAACTCCTCCATGACGATGATGTCGCTCTGCACCTCGTAGGCCGGACCCGACCGGTCATCGGCGCGGAAGGCGGTGGTGCGGGTCGTCGCCGGAGGCGGCTCCACCCGGCGACCCTCGATCGCATTGGGGGGCTTGATCTGGAGGTGCTGGTTGCGCGCCGAAATGGTGGCGGGCACCGGTTCCGGTTCCAACTGGTCGCTTGATTGTTCTTCGTCCACCAGACCCAGGTACACCAGGGCCTTTTGGAAAAGGGACGCCATCTAACTGACCCCTATTGCCGGGACCGGGCCAAAGATAGCCCGTCCGAGGCGTATGAGGGTGGCACCCTCTTCCACCGCCACCTCGAAGTCGTCGCTCATGCCCATCGACAAATCCAACACGGTGGGGAAATCTTCAGCCAGCCGCCGGCGAAGATCGGCAAGCTCGACGAAGTACCGGCGCGATTGCTCCGGTTCCTCCGCCACCGGGGGCAACGTCATGAGACCCCTCACCGTCAGACCTAGGCCAAGCAGCTCCCGGCAGGTCGACGCCGCGTCCGCCGGATCGACGCCGTGCTTCTGGGGCTCCCCGCCGACGTTCACCTGCATCAGCACGGGGGGGGGAAGGCCAGGGCCCTTCACCCACGCCGCCCCCAACTCGACGCGGTCCATCGAGTGCAACAACTCGACGGCGGGCCGGACTATCCGGACCTTGTTGGTTTGGAGTGGACCGACGAAATGCCACACCACGTCGGCGGGGAGGGCGCCTACCTTCCCGGCCAGCTCCTGGGCCCGGTTCTCTCCGAAATGTCGGTGACCGGCATCGTACAGCTCCCTCAGCTCGGCGATGGGACGTCCCTTCCCGATCGCAACCAAGGTGATCGAGTCGAGGGGCCGCCCGGCCCGCCTCGCGGCGTCCGCGATGCGCTGGGTGACCTCTGCGAGCCCTACCCGAGCCAACCCAAACCCGCCTGCCGCCGCTCGGTATGTTCACGCCGGTGCGAAAAAAGATCGACCTCGTGGAGGGTGCAGCGATCCCAGCTCCACACCGACAGCCCCTCCAACTGAGCCTGGGCTGCGCCCACCAGATCGAGAAAGGTCGTCCCCCCACTGGTTCGCTGGGTCCGAGCCGGAAACCGTAGCGCCACTTCCGCACCGACCTCATAACAGCAGGGTCCGGCGGCCGGGCCAAGAGCTGCCCAGCGGGGGTCGAGACCGGCCGCGGTCATCGCCCCTAGCAGTGCGGTCACGACCCCGCCCGCCAAACCCCGCCAACCGCCGTGGGCAACTCCGATCCCCCCTGTCCCACCGACCACCAGAACCAGACAGTCGGCGCCGAACACGGCCAGGGGCAGCCCGGGCGTCGAGGTGTAAAGGGCGTCGGCAGCCCCGGCCGGGCCGGGCCGATTGACAGCCAAAACCGCCGCCCCGTGCTGCTGGTGAACCGAGGCCCATTCCGGGCTGATGCCCAACTCGGCCGATACGCTCCGGCGAGCTTCGGGGTCACCTTTGACATCGCCATCACCGGCGTCGGTGAACGCCACCCCCGGTCGGGGACGGATCATCCCCTGACGAAGCTGGGGATTTCGAAGTCGTCGCCGGCGGACTTGCCCGGCAGAGCCGTTTGAGGCCGGGCGCGCTTTCGTTCGAAGCCGGCGGCGATGACGGTCACCCTCATGTCTTCGCCGAGGGAATCGTCCACGCTCGCCCCGAAGATTATCTGGGCGTCGTCGTCGGCATGCTTGCTCACGACCTCGGCCGCGGCCGTGGCCTCATGAAGGGTCATCGACGACGGACCGGCGATGGACAGGAGCACCCCGCGGGCGCCCTCCATCGAGGTTTCAAGCATGGGGCTGGCGATCGCCCGCTGGGCGGCCTGGGTCGCCCGTTCCTCTCCCGAGGCTCGGCCGATTCCCATCACCGCCGTGCCGGCCTCGGCCATGATCGTCTTCACATCGGCGAAGTCGACGTTGATCAGACCGGGTGTGGTGATGAGGTCGGTTATTCCAGCCACCCCGTTGGTGAGGACGTCATCGGCCAGACGGAAGGTTTGCATCATGGGGGCCTTGGGGTCGCCGACCTCCAGCAGGCGGTCGTTGGGGATCACGATGAGCGTGTCCACGGAATCGCGCAGGGACTGGATGCCGGTCTCGGCTTGGGAGGAGCGCCGGCGACCCTCAAAACCGAACGGCCGGGTCACCACCGCCACCGTCAGCGCACCCAGGCTCCTGGCCACATCAGCGACGATCGGGGCGGCCCCGGTTCCGGTTCCGCCTCCCTCGCCTGCAGTGATGAAAACCATGTCGGCGCCCTTCAAGACTTCCTCGATCTCGGACCGATGAGCTTCGCCTGCCGCCCGGCCGATCTCAGGGTTGGCACCCGCCCCCAGCCCCCTTGTGATCTCCCGGCCGAGGTCAAGCTTGACATCGGCGTCAGACATCAAGAGCGCCTGGGCGTCGGTGTTCATCGCTACGAACTCCACGCCGCGGACGCCGGATTCGATCATTCGATTGACTGCGTTCACACCACCGCCGCCCACTCCGACGACCTTGATGACCGCCAAGTAGCCGTGCGGTGAGGGTGGGGCGCTACGCGCCGGCATGGCAAGCCTCCTTCGTTGATCTCGAGTTCGTCCCGACAGGGCGTGAAGCTTGACAGGAGGATGAGCGTTCGTAAAGTCCGCTGACCTAACCCTCAACCTGATATTCAGGGTTGGGCGGTCGGTAGGGTCGCCGCAGTCATCGAAGCGTAGGGGGTCACGGCCGGATTGTGGGGCGCGACCACCGTGAGTGTCGCCCCCGTCTGCTGGCCGTGAGCGATGAGCGCGGAGACAGCTGCGGCTTTGGCGGCCAGCTCGAAGGGGCGGCCGAGCCGAACGGGGAAACCGGCCACCTCGGCCCACAACTCACCATCGCTTTTCCATACCGACACCCCCGCCAGAAGCGTGGCGGGGAGCGACTCGAGGAATTCGAGCGACCCGGTCACGTAGATGTCGCCGGCAGGCTCACCGGCCACCATCTGCATGGTGGGTTCGTCGCCCGCAGGGGCTTCCTTCACCGTCAAGATCTTGCCGTCGCCGCTCAGCAACGCCCAACCCTCGGCGGTCGTCAGCCAAGCGACACCCAGGCGTTCTTCGATCTCCACCCTCACCGTACCCGGCAGCTCGATCCACACCGACGCCGAGCCGATCCATACGTCTTCTTCCAGTGCGGTTTCCGCCCGCCCCGAACGCACGAACAGTATGGGCCGACCCACACTCACGTTGACCTCGTCGAGTATCTCGGCCGCCCGGCTTTGGCTGGCGCCGGTCAGATAGATGTACTTCACCGCCAGGACGGGTGAGCGCACCAGCCAGGCGAGGGCGCCGGCAAGGGCAACCAGAAGCAACCATTTAGCGAGTGAACGAACGGCAGCCACCATGTTGTTCTGGGTCACCTCCCGCCGCCGCTCGGCCATACGGGGGTCGATCACCGATGTCATCCCTGTCTCCTCTCCTCGCCACCGAAATCGCCGACGAAACGGACCTCGGGGACCAGTTCGATGCCGGTGGCGGCCAGGACTCGATCCCTGACGAGCCGGACCAGATCGAACAAGTCCGAGGCGGTGGCGCCGGGGCCGGCTACGAAGAAATTGGCATGCCGAAGCGAAACCGTGGCCCCTCCCACTCGGGTGCCCTTCAAGGAAAGGGCGTCGATGATCCGCGCAGCGTGGTCACCTGGGGGGTTCTTGAAGATGGAACCGGCGTTGAAGGTGCCACCCGGTTGATTGTCCTTTCGCCAGGCGCTGATCTCGCGCATTATTACCCGGCCTCCCTGGGTTGAACCGGGCGCCGTCCGGAATCGGGCGAAGCACACGACCTGACCGTCGGTGAGTGCCGAGTGGCGGTACGACAGCCCCAACTCGGCAAGAGAACGGACCGACAAGGTGCAGCTGCCGAGGTCGAAGATGTCTGCCGAGATGAGGTGCTCTGCGGTGTCGGTGCCGTGACAGCCGGCGTTCATCCGCACCGCCCCGCCCACGGACCCGGGGACACCGACGAAGAACTCAAGGCCCCGCCGCTGCGCCGCAACCGCCTGCCTCGCCACCAAAGGAAGTGACACGCCCCCCCCTGCCGCCACCGGACCGTTCTCGAGCATCTCGATGCTGTCGAATCCCGGCCCCAGCCGGACCACCAGGCCGTCGAAGCCGCGGTCGGCGACGATGAGGTTGCTCCCCCGCCCCAGGACCAGCACCTCGCCCCGCCCCCCCCAGGCCGAGCCCAGTTCGGCTAGCTCATCGAGCGAGCTGGGGACGCTCAGGTAGCGAGTCGGCCCACCGAGCTTGTAGGTGGTCAGCGGAGCGAGCGCCACGTTGGTACGTACCACCCCTTCATCCACCAGCCGCTCCCAGTCCCTCACGCCCGGACGTCCTCACCCACCGGCCCCGGCGCCAGCAGAGACGCAAGCTCGGCGGGAACCAGTGTGATGTCTCCGGCGCCCATGGTCAGCACCAGGTCGCCCGGGCTCACCTCGTCGGCCAGAAAGGCCGCCACGTCGGAACGGTGGGGAATATAGGTGACGGCGCCGCCCGCCCGGCGAGCGGCCTCTGCCACCAACTCGCCGGTCACCCCCGGCTCTGGAGACTCACGCGACGCGTATACGTCGGTCACCACCACCCGGTCGGCGACAGCCAGCGCCTCTCCGAACTGGCGATGGAACATGGCCGTGCGCGAGTAAAGATGAGGCTGGAATACGGCCCAAGTCCGCGCCCAGCCGCCGTGGGAGGCGGCCTGGAGAACGGCGACTACCTCGCTCGGATGGTGGGCGTAGTCGTCGATGATGGTGACGCCGCCCACGCTGCCCCGCATCTCGAACCGACGCCGCACCCCTTTGAACTCGCTGAGCCCACTGGCCGCCCGCCGCCAGTCGAACCCCATCTCGCCAAGCAGAGCCAGCGCCCCGGCGGCGTTGCGGGCGTTGTGGATGCCCGGCCGGGCCACTTCGACGGCCATGCCGCCATCGGGACCGGACAGTAGGAAGCGGACGCTGTCGGGCCCGTCCGCCAGGTCACGGATGCGCCAGCGCGCCTCCGGGGCAACCCCGAAGGTAGGTCTGCCGGTTCGGCGGGCGACTCTCCGGGCGCCGTCGTCGTCGGCGCCGAGCACGGCCGGGCCGTTCACGGCGTTGACCACGCCTATGAAGGAGTCTTCCAGGTCCGCAAGGGTCCCGAAGTGATCAAGGTGCTCGGCCTCAACGTTGGTGACCACCAGCCCGGAGAAGGAGATCCTCTCGAACGTGCGGAAGGCCTCGTCAGCCTCCAACACGAAGAGAGCCCTCTCCCCGAGATGGGCGTTGGTGCGCAGCTCGAGCATCTCGCCGCCGAGTACGAACGATGGATCACGACCGAGAGCCCGCAGCGCACTCACCAGCATGGCGGTGGTGGTGGTCTTGCCGTGGGTGCCGGTGACGCCGATCGCCGGCATCGTGAACGTGAGGGCTTCCAGCAGGTCGGGCCGCTGCCAGCAGACCGCCCCCAGCCGCCGGGCGGCCTGCCATTCGGGATCGCGCTCGGGCACCGCCGAAGAGGCGACGACCACCTCGACACCGGAAAGGGCCTCGGGCCGGCTGGATCGCCAGACGTTGAGCCCCAGGTCGCCCAGCTTGGCCAGCTCTTCCCCGCCGGCCAGGTCCGAACCGCTCACGGTGTGTCCCAGTTGGGCCAGCAACTTGGCCAGTGCCGACATGCCCGCCCCCCCCACCCCGATCAGGTGGATGCGGCGGGCAATCGCCAATTCATCCATGAGCAGCCACCAGAGCCTTGGCGATATCGAGTGCGGCCTGCGGTCGGGCGAGGGCGCCGGCCGCCTCCGCCATCGTCGTTCGCCGGGTCGGGTCGGCGGCCATCGCCTCTACCACCGTGCGCAGGCGGTCGAGCTCGGCTTCCTCGACCACCACCGCCGCGCCGGCCGCCTCCAGGACGGAGGCGTTGGCCTGTTGATGGCGTCCGGAGCCGAAGGAACCAGGGACCAGCACGGCCGGCGTCCGGGTCGCGGTCAGTTCCGCCACCGAACCACCAGCTCTCGCCACCACCAGGTCGCTGGCGGCAAAGAAAAACTCCATGTGCTCCTCATAGTCGACCACCACGTGACCTTCCCCGGCGGTGGGCGGCGCCTCGCCGACGGATCTGCCCGCCAGGTGAAGAAACCAGGCGGGTGGGCCCGCCCACCCGGCCAACATCTCCTTCACCGCTCGATTGAGGGCACCGGCACCCAGGCTCCCCCCGAACACCCCCACCACTACGCGGTTGCCGTCGAGCCCGTATCTTGCCAGCGCAGGCCCTCGTAAAGCGAGGCGATCGAAGTTCGCCAGCGAGGCCCGGATCGGATTCCCGGTCCACTCCGCCCGGGGCAAGCCGGCTGTGGTCGGGAACGAACCGAAGCAACGTTTGGCCCGCCGGCCGATGAGGCGGTTGGCCAGCCCGGCCTCGGCGTTCTGCTCGGCCACCATCACCGCAGCGCCACAACGCCGGGCCGCCCAGCCAGCCGGAACAGTGACGTAGTTGCCCATCCCGAGAAACACCCTGACTCCGAACTCCCTCATCTCCTCCTCTATGCGGCGGGCCGCCCGCCACACGACCGCCGGGAGAGAGAGATTGGAGAGCCTGAGGCCGCGGTGCAGACCCCGCACCGGCACCGACAGGAACGGAAAGCCATGCTCACGGAAGACTTCCTTTTCGATACGGTCCCCTCCCACGTAGAGAACCTCGGTCCGCTCGACTCCATCGGCTACCAACGCCTCCCCCACCGCCAGACCCGGATAGACGTGGCCGCCGGTGCCAGCCGCGGCGACCGCAAAGGTCATCTCCGGCCCTTCTCTACCGGCCGGCCGGCCAGCGCCACGTTGATGAGCAGGCCGATCCCACCCATGGCAGCGATGAGCGCCGTACTTCCGAAGGACATCAACGGC
>CAYUKI010000090.1:0-8199 GCA_964445235.1 uncultured Acidimicrobiia bacterium
CCGATATCTGCGCATTCCACCGCTACACCGGGAATTCCGTTCTCCTCTACCGGACCCTAGCCACAACAGTATCGACTGCAATCCCGGGGTTGAGCCCCGGGCTTTCACAGCCGACTTGATGAGCCGCCTACGAGCTCTTTACGCCCAATAAATCCGGACAACGCTCGCCCCCTACGTATTACCGCGGCTGCTGGCACGTAGTTGGCCGGGGCTTCTTCTGGAGGTACCGTCAATTTCGTTCCTCCTGAAAGGGGTTTACAACCCGAAGGCCTTCATCCCCCACGCGGCGTTGCTGCGTCAGGCTTTCGCCCATTGCGCAAGATTCCCTGCTGCTGCCTCCCGTAGGAGTCTGGGCCGTGTCTCAGTCCCAGTGTGGCTGATCGTCCTCTCAGACCAGCTACCCGTCGAAGCCTTGGTGGGCCGTTACCTCACCAACTAGCTGATAGGCCGCGAGTTCATCCCGAGGCGTAAAGGCATTTCCTCGTCAGACCATGTGATCCGGCGAGGGTATCCGGTATTAATCCAAGTTTCCCTGGGCTATCCCGGTCCTCGGGGCAGATTCCTCACGTGTTACTCACCCGTTCGCCGCTCCGTAATCGGCTTGGTTACCCGCACCGATTCGTCGCTCGACTTGCATGCATTAGGCACGCCGCCAGCGTTCGTCCTGAGCCAGGATCAAACTCTCCAACGTACAGTCATGGCCGCCACCCCAAAGGGAGGCGATCAATCTTGTCGGTGTTCGAGTTCGCAAAGTGGAGACGGGTAAACCCGTCTCCGGGGGTCTCGGGCTATGCGCCCGAGAGCTTGCGATTGTGCCCGGAACCGATTTGGGAACCGGTCCGAGCGTGTACACATACTGGCTTTTGGCACGCTGTTTAGTTGTCAAGGAGCCCAATCCCCACCGCCCTGAAGTCGCAGCTTCCTGCCGTCGGCCTGGTGTCGGAGCGACCAGCATCGCTGGTTTCCCCTGTTCGCCGGCCACGGCCCGTAGCGCATCGTGACCCGGAGCGTTGAGCACCGTCGGTTTCCCGCCGGACTGGTAACTATAGCCGCCCTACTGCGAAAGGGTCAACTTGAGTCAAGCAGTCTCAGGAACCGCCGCTTGCCGATGGAGAGCACTGCTCCGGCCAGTCTGGCTCGGGTCTCGGTCTCCTCGGACACCCGCTCTCCCCCCAAGCGGACGGCGCCCTGCGATATCAAACGCCGCGCCTGCGAAGAAGATTCCACGAGCCCGGCGGACCGCAGCAGCGTGGGGAGGTGGATGGGGTCTCCAGGCGGAAGCGGCCACTCCTTTACCTCCTCTGGGGTCTCGCCGTCACGGAATACCCGGTCGAAGGCCGCTTCCCCTGCGCTGGCGGCTTGCTCCCCCCAGTACAGGCTCACTACTTGGCGAGCCAGCAGACGTTTGGTTTCTCCGGGATGCCGGCTGCCGTCGGCAAGCCCCTTCTCGATCGTCGCCACCTCTTCTTCCGGCCGGTCGGCGGCCAGGCGGAACCACTGGCCCATGAGCCGGTCGGGGAGGCTCATCACCTTTCCGAACATCTCTTCGGGGGCCTCTTTGACAGCGATGTAGTTGCCCAAGGATTGAGACATCTTCTGTTCCCCGTCCAGGCCCACCAGCAGTGGCATGGTCATCGCCACCTGGGCGACCTTTCCGTATCGCTCCATCAACACCCGACCCATCATGAGGTTCCACAGCTGGTCGCTTCCGCCCAGTTCGATGTCGGCGTCGACCGCCACCGAATCCATGCCTTGGAGGAGCGGGTACATGAACTCCATCAAGGAAATGGCTTTCTGTCCTTCGAATCGCAGTGCGAAATCGCCCCGTTCGAGGAGGTGGGCGACGGTCACCTTCGAAGTCAGCTCGAGTACCTCGGCCATGTCGAGCGGAGCCAGCCACTCTGAGTTGTAGCGGATCTCAAGGGGCTCGGGCAGCAGCACCTTTGAGAATTGATCGATAAGTGACTCGGCATACCCGCGGACCTCCGCTTCCGAAAGCCGTCGGCGGGTCTCGGTCTTTCCGCTGGGATCCCCCACCCGAGCGGTGAAGTCACCGACGATGAGGACGGCTGTGTGGCCGAACTCCTGGAAGTGGCGAAGCTTGCGCAGAACCACCGACCAACCGAGGGTCACGGCCGGGGCGGTGGGGTCGAGCCCCAGCTTGACACGTAAGGGCCGGCCCGAGTCCAGCCGCGTGGCCAGCTCCCCGCGCGGCACCACCTGGTCGACTCCCCGCAACAAGACCTCGAGCTGGCTTTGGACGGGGGGCATGGAGCCGGCAGGTTAAACCCACAATCCCCGGTGAGCTGTGCCTTTGCCGATACCCTGCCGAGGGCGCGGAGCGTGTGACCATGATGCGGTACGGAAGGTTGGCGGCCACCCTGGTGCTGGGGCTTGCAGCCTGCAACCTGAGTCCAATCGAAGACCCGGGGATCGGCGAACACGGCCTAACCACCGTGGTGTACGCCGCTGACGGCAGTGTGCTCGCCCAGTGGCACGCCGGCGAGGACCGGGCGCTCGTCACCATCGACCAGGTCCCTGAGGCATTGACCGATGCAGTGGTGGCGATCGAGGACGAAAGGTTCTGGGCACACCCCGGCGTCGACCTCCGCGGCGTCGCCCGTTCCCTGATCGAGAATCTGGAGACGGGCCGGGTGGTGCAGGGGGGGTCGACGATCACCCAGCAGTATCTGAAGAATGTGCTCCTCACTGGTGAGGTGACGGCGCAACGAAAGGTCACCGAGGCTGCCCTGGCCCTGCGCCTCGAGGAGGGCCTCGACAAGGAGGAGATACTCGAGCGCTATCTCAACACCGTGTATTTCGGCAATGGTGCCTACGGAGTGGGGACGGCGGCCGCCCACTATTTCGGAAAGGACGTGTCGGCCCTCACCGTAGGTGAGAGTGCGCTCCTGGCCGGCTTGATCCAGCTTCCCTCGGCGACCGACCCCTTCCTCGCCCCCACCGCCGCCCTCGAACGGCGCCGAGTGGTTCTCAACAAGATGGTGGAGCTGAGCTGGCTGAGTTTGGACGAAGCCGAGACGGCGGACACCGAGCCCCTCGTACTTGCCCCCCCCCAGCGACCGGGCGAGTCGCGATTCCCCTATTTCACCGAGGAAGTGAAGCGGCTGCTTCTGGAAGATCCCGCCCTGGGTCAGACCGCCACCGATCGGGCCAACCGGCTCTTCACTGGCGGGCTCCGTATCCACACCACCCTCGATCCGAGGGTGCAAGAGGCTGCCGAACAAGCGTTGGATGCGGTCATCGGTGACGGGGGTCCGAGCGGGGCCCTGGCGGCGGTGGATCCCCGTACCGGGCACGTTCTCGCCCTGGTCGGGGGTCGGGATTTCTACGACTCCTCCGACCCGGTGGCGAGGTTCAACCTGGCCACCCAGGGGCGTCGTCAACCCGGCTCGGCATTCAAGCCCTTCGTCCTGGCGGCAGCCCTCGAGCAAGGGATCGACCTCGATGCGGTCTTTCGGGCTCCCAGCACCATCGTCATCCAGACCGACTCGGGGCCGTGGACCGTCGACAACTACGAACGTCTGACCTTCCCGGATCTGTCGTTGCTCGAGGCCACAGTGTGGTCGGTCAATACGGTTTACGCCCAGGTGGTGGAGGCGGTGTCTCCGGCCCGGGTCAGGGCGCTGGCCAAGGCGGCCGGCATCAGGTCCGAACTCAAAGCGCTCCACTCGGTGGCCCTCGGTGCCCAGGAGGTCACGCCTCTCGAGATGGCTTCGGCCTATGGGACGTTCGCCGCCGGCGGCATCAACGTGGCCCCCATTCTGGTGACGTCCATCGACACCTTCGACGCAGTCAACATCTACGAAGCAGTCCCGGTGGTGAGTCTGGCATTTGATCGGGAGATAGCGGACGCCGTCACCGGAGTGCTTGGCGAGGTGGTCGAGCGCGGCACCGGCCAAGCAGCACAGATCGGCCGCCCGGTGGCCGGTAAGACCGGTACCTCCCAGAATCACGCCGACGCCTGGTTCGCCGGTTATACGCCGGAGCTGGCGGCGGCGGTTTGGGTGGGGTTCGCCGACGCCACCACCCCCATGGAGCCACCTACCACCCCATACCCGATCACCGGGGGGACCTGGCCGGCCAAGGTCTGGGCAGCCTTTGCCTCGCTGGCTCTCGATGGGGTGCCCTATGGAGAGCTGGCCGCGGCGGACGAAGGCGGAACGGTGACAGTGGAAGTGGACACCGCCACCGGCTATCTGGCTGGGCCACTTTGCCCCCGCGCCACCATTCAACGCCTTCAGTTCCCGGCTGCCAGCGCTCCGACGATGTTGTGCCCTGTCCACAACAGCCGCGGCCTGGTAGTGGCCGGGGCTGGTCAGGTCCCCAACGCCGTCGGTCTCAGCCTCACCGACGCCACCAGTCTTCTTCAACAAGCCGGTTATCGGGTGCAGGTCGAATGGGCAGTCGTTCGTGGTCTGGCCGACGGATTCGTCTTCGGCCATCTGCCCGAAGCCGGTTCACCGGCACAGTCCGGGTCCTTCGTCACCCTCGAAGTGGCCGGGCCCGCTCCCGGGTCGGTAGTGCCATCGGTGCTCGGCTTCCCCGTCGACCAGGCGGTCGCCGAGCTGGAGACGATCGGTTTGAAGGCAAACGTAACGACCCTCGCCGAGGCGAACCCCGAAGACGTCCGGCGGCGACCGGGCGTGGTATGGAAACAGGAGCCGGCCGGCGGGGCCGCTCCCAACGGGATCGTGGCACTTTGGGCCAACCCTTGAGTGGATGCCGCATTAGTGAGTGACGACAAAACGCCACGGTCGGTCGGCGGCCTTGGTGATGCCGATTCGGGTCGTGGCGGTCACCTCGAGCGAGCCGGTTGACCGGGGCCGCAACCGGACCGGGCCGGAGAAGAGACTGGAGCCGTCGCAGACGCCGGTGATGCCGAGGGCCTCGGTCAACTTGCCCGGCCCGTCGGTCAGGTGGCTGGTGGTCTGCCGCCTCGCTTCCATGATGCCCCTCCCCTCAGCAGGCACACCTCCTCTTAGCAAGATGGCGTTGCCCCGTCCGGTCGGGCCGATGACGACGTTGGCACACCAATGGATGCCATAGGAGCGGTACACGTAGAGAGTGCCGGGTCTCTCGAACAGCGAACGATTGCGCCCGGTCGGTCCCCGGAAGGCGTGGCTGGCCGGATCGTCGGGTCCGGCATATGCCTCCACCTCGTCGATCTCCACTTCGGTGATCCGTCCGTCGAACCTGGTTCGCAGCCGCCAGCCGAGCAGAGCACGGGCGGCCGGCACTATCGGCATCTTGACCAAATCCGCGAGGGTCATCCGAGCAGATGGAGCAGCACCGACTTGAACGCGTGCAGCCGGTTCTCGGCCTGCTGGAACACCAGGGAGCGAGGGTGGTCCATTACCTCATCGGTGACCTCCTCGCCGCGGTGAGCCGGGAGACAATGCATGAAGACGGCATCGGAGGCGGCCAAGCCGAAGAGTTCTCGGTTCACCTGATACGGGGCGAAATGCCGCCGGCGGAGCCCTGTGTCGGCTTCCTGGCCCATGGAGGTCCAGACGTCGGTGTAGACGACGTTGGCGCCTGTCACCGCCTCCAGAGGGTCGGCCATCAGCTCGACGGAGGCGTGCCGTCCGGCGGCCGTCAAGATCTCTGTGTCCGGCTCGTACCCGGAGGGAGTAGCGAGACGTACATTCACACCCATCATGGCCGCGGCCAGGATCAACGAGTTGGCGACGTTGTTGCCGTCTCCCAGGTAGGCCAGCACGGTGCCGGCCCAAGGCCGAACCTCGGCCATCGTCTGGAGATCGGCCAGGGCCTGACAGGGGTGCTCGCGGTCAGAAAGCAAGTTGACGACGGGCATATCGACCACGGCGGCAATCCGTTCCAGGTGTTCGTGCTCGTACACACGCATCGCCAGCAGGTCGAGGTACCGCTCCAATACCCGTCCCACGTCTTCAGGGCTCTCCCGGGTCCCCAACCCGGCCTCCTCGTTTCGGATCACCACCGGATGGACGCCGAGCTCGCTGGCCGCCACGTCGCACGAGACCCAGGTGCGCAACGACTGCTTGGCGAAGAACAATCCGACCGAACGGCCTCGCAACGACCCCGCCACCGAAACGGGGTCCTGCTTTACCCGGGCGGCGTCGGCCAGGATCGAACGCAGGTCGTTAACGGAGAGGTCGGCGATCGACAAAAGGTTCATCCGCGAAGCCTCCATCCCCAAGCGGCGGCGGCGGCGATAATTGCCGCCCTGACCTCGGACACTTCCTCGGTGCTAAGAGTACGGTCGGCGGCCCGCAGCTGGTAGCGCACGGCCAGGCTCTTCCGACCGACCCCCAAGGCCGCCCCCCGATACTCGTCGAAGACGCCGACCTCCTCCAAGTCGAGACCGGCCGCTGCCGCCGTCGTACCGACCAAGGTGGCGGCCGGGACACTGTCCTCCACATCGAAGGCCAAGTCGAAGATGGCAGGTGGATAGAGACTGGGGGCCTGAAACTGCCACAAGTCGAGCGGCCCGATCAGGCGGTCGAGCTCGAGCTCGGCAACTGCTATCCGGCCGGCCAGATCGAAGGTGCGGGCCACGGCCGGATGCAGCTCCCCCACCAGACCGGCCGGCTCACCGTTGACCCATACTTCGGCGGTGCGACCGGGGTGCATGAAGGGCGCCTCGACAGGTCGCAGCTCAACCAGGTCGAGCCGCATCTGGTCTGAAAGCAAGCGCCAGATGGCTGCAGCAGTGAAGTAGTCGACGGGGCGACCTCCTCCATCGAGGGAACGGTCGCCGAACTTTCCGGTCACCACCCATGACAGGAGGTCGGGTTGATGAGGGATCCGCCGGTCAGCATCCGACGGCGTGGTGAAGAACACCTTGCCGATCTCGAAGAGAGCGACATCGGCGATCCCGTGGGTGACGTTGCGCCGGGCCGAACGTAGCAACCCCGGGAGGAGGCTGGTCCGCAGCAGACCCTCTTCCTCCCTGAGTGGGTTGCGGACAGCGATGGTGCGACGATGGCCGTGCTCCAGCGGGTAGCGCATGGCCTCCAAATCGCCGGGGCCGATGAACGACAGGTTGACCGCCTGAGAGAGACCCGCTCCGAGGAGGACGCGGCGGAGGTCAACAAGGCGCCGCTGGGAGACCGACCAACCCCCCCCCGGACCTCTCGGCACGCTGTCATTGAAGCTGTCGAGACCCTTCAGCCTTGCCACCTCTTCGACAAGATCGATTGGTCGGGTCAGATCGAGGCGATACGTTGGGACCGTCACCAACAGCGGGTCCTCCCCGACCACCTGGAGATGAAAGCGACGCAGGTATCCGGAGACGGCCTCGGCGTCCAAGCCGTCGCCGAGCGTTCGACCCACCTCGGCCACCGATAGCTTCACGGTCCATGGATTCACCGGGCGGGTAATGACGTCTTGCCCGCCGGCGAGACATGCCCCACCGCCGACCCTGGCAATGAGTGCCGCCGCCCGGGCCGCCGCCACCGGTGGAAGGCTTGGGTCCACTCCTCTCTCGAAGCGGGCCGACGCCTCGCTCCGCAAACCGTGGCGTGCACTCATGTGAAGGATCGTCGGCGGGTCCCAGGTGGCTGCCTCGACCAACACCCGAGTGGTGGTCGTAGAAACCTCGGAGTGCTCGCCCCCCATGGTGCCGGCCAACGCCGAAGCGGCCTCGGCGTCGGCGACCACCAGATCGGAGGCGGAGAGGGCCCGGTCGACCCCGTCCAGGGTCCGCAGGGTCTCCCCCGCCTTGGCTCGGCGAACCACGATCCGCTCGCCGGCTACTCGGTCCAGGTCGAAAGCGTGGAGCGGCTGCCCCAATTCGAGCATCACGTAGTTGGTCACGTCGACCACGTTGTTGATCGGTCTCATCCCCGCCGTACGCAGCCGCTGTCGCATCTGGAACGGCGCTCGGGTCACCCGGGTGCCCGTCACCTCCCGCCCAACGAAGCGATAGCAGCCGGCGGGGTCGTCTATGACAATCGAGACCCGGCTCGAGCCGGCGGCGGTGACGGTCGTGACCTCGGGAACACGGAACGGCACCTGGTAGTAGGCGGACAACTCCCGGGCGATGCCCACCATCGACATGCAATCGGGCCGGTTGGGGGTGATGGCGAGCTCGAGCACCGTGTCAGGCCGCTCCAGCAGCGTGGCGAATTCGACTCCCACCGGGGTTCCTTTGTCCAGCACCAGGATGCCCCCATGTTCGTCACCGAGCCCGAGTTC
>CAYUKI010000091.1:0-1173 GCA_964445235.1 uncultured Acidimicrobiia bacterium
CCACCAGGTCGGGCGACACCAGCCGCAGCTTCATGAAGGTGATCAGGCTCATGCCACCCGCCAACACCTTCGCACCCTGCTGGGACATCGCCTTGATTGCCTCATCCAAGGAAGGCGGCGCCACGTATTCGAATGCTCTTGGATACATCGCTCAGGCTCCCTTCGCTTCCTGGATCGCCTTCCACACCCGGCGTGGTCGAAGCGGCATGTCGATATGTTTCACGCCCAAGGGCGCCAGCGCGTCGATGACGGCATTGACGATGGTCTGGGCGGCGCCGATCGTGCCGGCTTCGCCGACGCCCTTCACGCCCATGGGGTTGACGTCGGTGGGCGTGACGGTCCGATCCAGCTCGAACGAGGGCAGGTCGGCAGCGGTCGGCAGCGGGTAGTCGATCAAAGACGTGGTCAGGCAGTTGCCGTCGGCGTCGTAGATCGCCTCCTCGAACAGAGCCTGGCCGACGCCCTGGGCAATACCACCGTGGAGCTGGCCGTCGACGATCATCGGGTTGATCACGTTGCCGCAGTCGTCCATGGCGACGTAGCGCAGCAACTTCACGTCGCCGGTTTCGGTATCGACCTCAACAACTGCCAAGTGCGACCCGAACGGCCAGGTGGCGTTGCTCGGGCTGAAGGAGGCCTTGGCCTCCAGCCCTGGTTCGATTCCCTCAGGACCCTTGTGAACCCGGTAGGCGACCCCCGCAATCTGCTTCCAGGTCACCGAGCGGTCGGGGGACCCGGCCACGAAGGCAGCATCGTCGCCGAAGCGGATGTCCTCGGCGGCCGCCTCCAGCATGTGGGCCGCGATCTTTTGGGCCTTTTCTCTGACCCGCTGGGTCGCCTGATAGGTGGCGGTCCCGTCAACCGCTATCGACCGGCTGCCGAACGTCCCCACCCCCATCGGTGACTCGGACGTGTCGCCGTGTTTGACGGCAATCCGCTCCATCGGGATGCCCAAGCCGTCGGAGATGATCTGGCCCCAGGTGGTTTCATGACTTTGCCCGGTGGGTCCCGTGCCGATCACTGCGGTGACTGAGGCATCGGGGTTGACCCTCACCAGACCGGAGCCGCTCAATGAGGTCGGCAAATCGAAGCTGTCCCAGCCGAACCCTATCTCAGCGAGCACCGATGGCCCGAACCCGCAGATCTCAAGGTACGACGAGACACCGATCCCGA
>CAYUKI010000091.1:1273-8053 GCA_964445235.1 uncultured Acidimicrobiia bacterium
TTGGTGTAGACGGTGTCGACCTTCCAGTAGGTGGGGATGTCGTACTGGCCGGCCGATACCCACAGGCCCAGCAGCGGGATCGCTTGGGTGAAGTTCTGGGTATAGGCCCCCATGTCGGCCAACGCCTCCAACTCGTATCCGAGGATCTTCCCGTCCTTGGTTCCGACGAGGGTGGCAGTTCCCACCCAACCCCGCCCCTGGATGGTGGAGACCGCAGCTTCCCGTCTGGTCTCGGTGAACTTGACCGGACGTCCGAGCTGGCGGGCGGCAAAGCAAACCAGCACCTCGTCGATGTAGACGTTGAGCTTGGATCCGAATCCCCCCCCCACCTCCAAAGCAATCACCCGCACCGAGTTGGAGGGAAGCCCGAAGGTCTTGGCGAGGGCGCCCATGAGCGCATGAGGCACCTGGGTGGACGACCAGACGGTGAACCGACCGTAGCCGAGATTCCACTCGGCGATGACCGATCGGGGCTCGATCGCCACCGGGATAAGCCGCTGGTTGGTCATCTCCAGTGAGACGATCACAGCGTCCTTGCGCTTCTTCGCCTCCTCGATGCCAGGACGGGGATCGTCCAGCTTGATCACCCCCGCCCACCAATCGTGCGCCTTCCAGCTCACCGTCGTGTTCGACTTGAGATCTGCGTGGATCAACACCTTGTCGGAGGCGGCCTCCTTCAGGTCGACCACCGCCGGCAGCGAGTCGTAATCGACCACCACAGCCTCGATGGCGTCGCGGGCGAGGTAGGGCGAGTCGGCGACGACCATCGCCACAGCCTCGCCGACGTGGTTCACCAAGCCGTCGGCCAGCAAGGGTCGGAGCTTCCCCGCCGGCACCTGTGCGAGCAAGGGACCTAGGTGGCGCACATCGACGGCGGTGTACACGGCCCAGACGCCGGGCATCTGCATGGCCGCCTTGGTGTCGATCCTGGTGATCTTGCCCCGGGCGATGGGGCTCCGTACGAAGGCGACGTGGAGTGCACCACTCAACTTGATGTCGTCGGTGTAGACGCCGGTGCCCCGAATCAGCGCCGGGTCCTCGCGACGGCGCACCGCCCCACCCATCACTGACGTGGTGCTCATGCCGACACCTCCTCCCACTCAGCCGGGGCCGGGGTTTCACCCCTCATTTTGGCGGCCCCATACGCGATGGCCTTGACGATGTTGTGATAGCCCGTGCAGCGGCACAGGTTGCCTTCGATTCCGTGCCGTATCTCCGCCTCGGTCGGGTTGGGATTGGACTGAAGGAGCGCCACGGCCGACATGATCATGCCGGAGGTGCAGAAGCCGCATTGGAGACCGTGCCGCTCCCAGAATCCCTCCTGGACCGGGTGCAAGGCGTCGCCCGATGCCAAGCCCTCGATGGTGGTGACATTGGCGCCCTGAGCCTGGACTGCCAGCACCGCGCACGACTTGACGGCGGCGCCGTCGATCAACACGGTGCACGCCCCGCAATAGCCGTCCTCGCACCCGACGTGGGTGCCGGTGAGCGAGAGGGTCTCGCGGAGGAGATGAACCAAGAGTGTCCTCGGTTCGACGTCGGCGGTTGCGGCCCGACCGTTGACGGTCAGCGAAACCTGCAAAGCGAACCTCCTCGATTGGATCTCTGCGGAACCTATCACGGCTCCGATCGGCGCGCCGCCCAGAGGTGCCGGTTTCAGGAATCCTGACCGGACGGAGTCAGTTTCTGACCAGCCTCGCCACCGTCTCGACGTGAAAGGTCTGCGGGAACATGTCGACTGGCTGCGCCCAGTCGAGGCGGTAGCCGTGGGCCGCCAGCAAACGGACGTCGCGGGACAGACTGGCGGGGTCACAAGAGACATAAGCAACCACCTCCGGACGTGCGGCGGTCAAGGCTTCCACCCCGGCGGCCCCGAGCCCAGTTCGGGGCGGATCGCACACTGCGATGTCGACCGCTTCCCCACGGTATTCCTCGAACCGGAGATCTTCTATGGCGACCGCCCCTTTGGCGTTGTGACGAAGGTCACCCAGGGCGGCAGGGTCCGACTCGACTGCCACCACCCGTCCCGCTCGCCGCCCCACGGTCAGGGAGAACAGACCGCCTCCCGCAAAGGCGTCCAGCATGACCTGGTTGGAGGTGGGTCCGAGGGCTTCCGCCACGAGCCCCACGAGCGCCTCAGCGCCGTCGGTATTCGCCTGAAAGAAAGCTCGACTGCTGACGCGGAAGGTGACACCGCCGACCACCTCGTTGATGGATCGGCGGGTGGCCTCGCGAGCCAGTGCGGCCGGAGCCCGCCCGTCCACCACCACCATTTGATCTCCGGTGGCGATACCGGCCCGAAGCGTTAGCCGGAAGATCCCGTCCAGGCGGCCGAGGCGATCGAACATCTCCGCCACCGGGGGAGCCATGAGGTGACAAACCTCGAGCGCCACCGCACGAGACGACTTGGCTTCGAGCAAGGCCGGCCTTCCCTGCATCACCGAGAAGTCCATGCGGTTTCGATAACCGAAGGGCGGACCGGGGGACAAGGTTGGTCGCACCGAGGGGTCGGCGACGCCGCCGAGGTGTCGCAGTTGCCCGACAAGGATCTCCGCCTTCCAACCCAGTTGGGCTTGATGCTGGGCCATCTGCCATTGGCAACCCCCGCAGTCGGGGAAATGCCGGCACGGAGGGTCGGTGCGGAACGGGGAGGGTTCGACGATCGAGGACAATCGCGCCCGGGCGAATCGCTCCCGATCCAGAACCACCTCGACCATGGCCCGGTCTCCCGGTATCGCCCCCGCCACGAACACGGCCTTGCCGTCGAGGCGTCCGATGGCCTCACCGCCGTGGGCCATTGCATCGAGAGAAAGCTCGATCATCGGAGGGTCAGCTTGGTGAGAATCCTGACCAGCTCTCCTTGCAGATAGGCCAGGTAGTCGAGCGCCGCCGCCTCGCCTTCGCCGAGCGTGGCGTAGTCATCCTCGATGTCGAGGCCGACGCTGGCACCCAGCGCCAGACGTCCCTCTTCGAGCACGCGCATGAAGGCCTCGGCCTCTGCGACCGAGAGCGTGGTCCCGGTCGCCGCCTCATCGAGGACGCTGGCGAAAGCTGAACGGTCGGCGAGGCGAGCCTGCTCGAGTTCGGGCCCCATCCAACGGTGGTATTCCTGCTCGGCGGCGGGATCGTTGAGGTAGATGGGGATGGAGAGCCGTTGGGTAGCGGGATGATCGGGATCCCGACCCAGGTTGACGAGCATGACCGGCACGTCCTTCAGGAACGCCACCTCCTCGGCGGTGAGCCTCAGGGCCACCCCCCCCCTGGTGACGTTGAAGGGGCGACTCACTGTTCCATCGTCGCCCACAAGCCGTGATGATGCAGGCGGTAACAGTCCAGCTCGGCCTTCTCACGGGGCCCGTCGGCGACGATGGCGCGCCCTTCATTGTGGACCGCCAGCATCAACTGGGTGGCCTTCTCCTTGGAGTGCCCGAACAGCTTGCGCAAGACGAAAACCACATAGTCCATCAGGTTGACAGGATCGTTCCAGACCACCACTTTCCAGGGTTCGGCGTGGTTGACCAGATCGTCGAACTCCTCGGTGCGAACGGGAATAGGCAGCGCCACGACCACGAAGCTATCTCTGTACGGCGTGGTAGGTGCCGAGGATATTGAGGTCGGTCATGGTTGCCGGAGCCGGATCGAACACCGAGTCACGACCGGATCGGCCGAGAGGATGAGTGAGGTCGACGAACATCCGATAGCGCCAGGCCACCTCGGAGGGACGGGATTCGATTCGGGTGAGATTGGCTCCCCGCAGGCCCAATTCGGTGAGAGCCAGCGCCAGCGCACCAGGGGTATGGGAGGTCGTGAAGGCAACGCTCGACTTGTCGGCATCGTCGGGGATGGGCTGCTCACCGGCGGCCAACGCCACGAAGCGGGTGGTGTTGTGATCCCGGTCGACAACGTTGGTCATCAGCACCGCCAAACCGTACTTCTCCGCCACCCGGGGGGGAGCAAGGGCCGCCTCGGCGGGATCGTTCAATTCGGCGACCTGGCGGACGGCCCCGGCCGTGTCGTGCACCGGCAGGTCTTCCCAACCGTGGTGAGTGAGGATGGCCTCGGCCTGGGAGAGCGCTTCTGGGTGCGATCGGACCCTCTTGACGCCGGCCACCGTCGCCCCGGCGACCCCAACCAGGGCGTGGCGGACCAGAACCAGATGTTCGGCAACGATGGTCACGCTGAAGGGAAGCAACCGGTCCAACACCGCCAAAACGCTCCCCGTGGTCGAGTTCTCGATGGGGAGCACCAAGTGGTCAACCTCGCCGATGTCGAGGGCCTCGAAGGCTGCCACAAAGGTCGGGAATCCAAAGGCCGCCGCCGCCGGGAAGAGCTCCGTCGTCGCCTGATAGCTGTAGGACAGCTCTTCGCCCTGAAAACCAACTCGCATCGGAACCAG
This sequence comes from uncultured Acidimicrobiia bacterium, assembly GCA_964445235.1. Classification (GTDB taxonomy): domain Bacteria; phylum Actinomycetota; class Acidimicrobiia; order Spongiisociales; family ZC4RG35; genus CAYUKI01. The sequence goes on from CAYUKI010000091.1 coordinate 5,670, forward strand.
GCTAAAGCGAGGCAGCGTTACCTCATAAGTCAAGCTGCCGAGGCCGGCCAGCGGCCGCTGCAGCGGCCCCGCCACCGTCGCTCAGTCCGCCAACCGCCTCATGCCGACTTTACAGCTTCGGCGGGTGAAACCCGGGCCGCCCGGGTGGCGGGATAGATCCCGGCCACCGCCCCTATCACCAGGGCCGCACCGAGGGCCCCGCCCAGCGCTATTACCGGCAACGCCAGCACCAGACCTCGGACCATGACGAAACCGATCGTGATGGCGGCGCCCAGCACGACCCCGGCCACCCCACCGATGGCCGCCAGCAGCACCGCCTCGGTAAGGAACTGCAGTCCTATGTGTCGCTTGGTGGCCCCGAGCGCCCGCCGGATACCGATCTCCATTCTCCTCTCCAGCACCGACATGGCCATGATGTTGGCGATGGCGATCCCGCCCACCAGCAACGCCACGCTCCCCAGCCCCACCATTAGCTGGGTCAAGGCGGCCTCGGCTGCCTCACGGGCGGCCAGGGCGTCGGAGGGTCGGACTACCTCCACTTCGGTGGGGCTCTCGGGGTTGACGGTGGCCGGGATGACCTTTACGACGTCGTTGACGGCGGTCGGTGCCACCCGAACATAAATGGTGGTGAGGGCCAGTTCGGGGTCGATGAATCGCTCGGCGGCCGGACGCCCGATCAACGCCGCCCGCTCCAGGTCGGGGTGAAGGGGCAGCTCCCCGAGAATCCCGATGACGGTGAACCACTGCTCGCCGAGGTACACCAACCGATCGTGGTCGAGATCTGGAACACCGAGCCGCTCGGCGGCGACCCGACCCAACACGGCGACCGGCAACGCGGCGGAACCCGCGTCGATAAACCGTCCTTGCTCCACTTGGGCGCCGATCAAGTCGACCAGGTCGGGCTGTACGGCCACCACCCCCAACCCGCCCGTCTCCAAATCTCGGATCAGATCGGAGCGCCGGACCGAGGTGTCGATGGAAGCCACCGCCGACACCGCCTCCACTGGTCCAATACGGGCGGCCATCGCCGCCGAATCGTCGGGGAGCCGGGCGGGGCCGCCGAAGAGACCTTGCCCGGCGCTCACCCGCAAGAGGTTGGTGCCCAGCCGGTCAAGAGCCGCCAACAGGTCGGCCCGCCCAGAGGCCGAGATCCCGGTCACCGCCACGATGGCGGCGGTACCGACGGCGATGCCGAGCGCGGTCATGGTCGCACGACCACGCCGGGACCCGAGGCCACCCCAACCGAGGCGCAGCACGTCCGAGAACCGAAGCCGGCTCTTCATGCGACTAGACGTCCGTCCAGCAAGGAAACCCGGCGGGGAAATCGTTCCGCCACGGAGTGGTCATGGGTGATCACCACGATGGTCGAACCCGTCAGGTTGAGTTCGAGCAGCAAGTCGACGATGCCGGAGGCAGAAACGCTGTCGAGGTTGCCGGTGGCTTCGTCGGCGAAAACCACGGCAGGCTCCCCTACCAGGGCCCGGGCGATGGCGACCCGCTGTTTCTCACCTCCCGACAGCTGGGTGGGAAGGTGCTCGAGCCGGTGCCCAAGGCCCACCCGCTCCAGCACCAACCGGGCGGCCCGGCGTCGTTGGGCGGACGCCACCCCCCGGTACATCAGCCCCTGGGCGACGTTCTGCCACGCCGGCACACCGTGGATCAGAAAGAATTCCTGGAAGACGAACCCGAGCCGATGAGCTCGCAGTCCCGACATCTCGGCGTCGGTCATCGATGCGAGCGATCGACCTTCGATCTCGACCTCGCCGCCGGTGGGCCGATCGAGCGCTCCCATGATGTGAAGGAGCGTGCTCTTGCCTGATCCGGAGGGGCCGACGATGGCCACCATCTCTCCTGCCTCCACCGTCAAATCGACTCCTGCCAGTGCCTCCACCGGGGGGGGGCCGGGGTAGATCTTCGTCACCTGGGAGAGGCGCAGGACGCTCAAGCGGGGATCACCACCACATCGCCTTCGGCGATGTCACCACGCACCTCGACCAAGCCCTCGGCAAAGGTACCGAGGTCGACACCGACCAGCACCGTCGTCGCGCCTCGCTGCACCTCGAGGGCGTAGCCCCCGTCGACCAGCGCCAGCAGAGCTCGGACCGGCACTGCCAGCACGTCGTCGGCCACTTCGGTGACAACCTCGACGTCGACGGGCGCCTGGTCGATGTCGAGGCCGCCGCCCTCCGCCAGCATCAACCGAACCTCGATCACCCGGGCGGCCTCGGGTTCGAGGGTCACCGGCTTCACCACCTTGCCGATTTCGACGATCTTGGCGTCCACTGCCCGGTCGTCGGGCAGCGTTACTCGCACTTCGGCCCCCACCGCCAACACGTCCACTCGGTCGGGATCGACCTCGAGGACCACTTCCTGCTCGAAGCTGC
>CAYUKI010000092.1:0-8035 GCA_964445235.1 uncultured Acidimicrobiia bacterium
CCGGTCACCTCGCCGTCGACCCGCACCTCCTCGAAGGCGACCGCCACGAGATCACCCTCCACTCGACCGTCGATCTCCACTCGGTTACCGGCCGCGTACAGGTCTTCGGTAACCACGTCCTCGGCGCGGATCAGAACAAAGTCGGACTGGGTGCGTTCGGCGGCGACAGGTAACGCCAGCAACAACACACACCCGACCAAGCCGGCAAAGACCAGCCGTCTAGAAGGGAAGGACATTGCCCGCCAGCTCGAGAAGCGGCCGCGGCAGCACACCGAAGAACAGGGTGGCGAAGGAGACCAAGCCCAGCACCCAACGGGTCAAGGCCGGTGCTGCGATTGCCTCCTTGCCGACCGGCTCGTTCATGTACATGAGCACGATTACTCGCAGATAGATGAACAAGGCCACCACCGAGGCGACCACTGCCACGATCACGAGCCAGGCCTCTCCCTGTTCCCAAGCCCGGGTGAAGACGCCGAACTTGGCGATGAATCCAGAAGTGAGCGGCAAACCGCCCATGCCTAGCAGCAACACGGTGAAGGTGAGGGCGACGAAGGGATTGCGCCGGTACAAGCCGGAATAAGCGGTGAGCTCGGAACGAGACGCCGAGGCGCCGCCCACCGCCGCTACCACCGCGAACGCGCCGATGAGCTGTAACGAGTAGACCGCCAGGTAGAACCAAACCGAATCAGAACCCGCCCCTCCGGCCACCACCCCGGTGAGGATGAACCCGGCGTGAGCGACACCCGAATAGGCGAGCATCCGCCGGATGTCGTCCTGGACGATGGCGAGCAGCACGCCCACCGCCATCGACAGCGCCGCCACCGTCGCCACTACCGGCACCCAATCCGCCGCCAGCGCCGGAACGGCGGTGGTGAGTATCCGCAGCAAGGCGGCGAATCCACCGATCTTGGCCACCGCGGCCATGAAGCCGACCAGCCCGGCCGGGGCACCCTGATACACATCGGGCGCCCAGGAGTGAAAGGGGGCCGCCGATACCTTGAATCCCAGGCCGGCGATGATCAAGGCCACACCGATGAGGAGGACGGCCGGTCGCCTGATGACGGCTTCGCCGGTGAAGGCCCCCACGGCGCCGACCTCGAGAGACCCGGTGCCGGCGTAGAGCAAAGCCACTCCATAGATGAAGACGGCCGACGCCAGCGACCCGAGGAGGAAGTACTTGAGCGCGGCTTCGTCGGACTCGGCCCGTTCCCGAGTGATGCCCGCCAGCACGTACAGGCTGATCGAACCGACCTCGAGGCCGAGGAACATCATCACCAGATGAGGGGTCGAAGCCATGAAGGAGAAGCCGGTCGTGGCCAGCAGCACCAGCGCCAGGGCCTCGGCGGCTCGCCGCCCCAGGCGGACGAACATTCTCCACCCGGCCGCCACCCCCAACCCGGCGGCCACAAGCAGCGTTCCCCGCCCGAGCACTGCCGCGTAGTCGGTCACCAGGAAACCGTTGAACGACAGGTAATCGAGCACCACAGGACGGGCCGGATCGGGCACCGGTACCGACACCCACTGGACCGCCGTTATCACCGCCGCCCCCCCCAGGAGGACCGCGGTCACCTGGCCCAGCACCCGGGTGGGTGGCTTCCACTGGACGTCGATCAACAGGATCAAGGCCGCCCCCAGTCCCAGGAGCAGTTCGACCCCCACCGCCAGCCAGGAGATGTCGCTCAACCCTCTTCCTCCTCGAGGCCACCGGCAAAGAGCGAGCCGAGGCGGCCGGGGGGCGGTGCCACGTATTCAGTCGCTGCTTCGATTCGATCGAGGATGGCTTCGGTGGAAGGCTCGATCCGGTCGAGGAGCACCTTGGGATAGAGGCCGAGCAGCAGGACCAAGGCTACGAGCGGAGCGAGCATCGCCATCTCACCGACGGTCAGGTCGGGCAGGCGGCGGTTCTCCTCCCGGTCGGGAACGCCGGTGAAAACCCGTTCGTAGGCCCACAACAAATAGATGGCAGCGAGGACCACCCCGAACGCCGCGATCGCCGTGAAAACGGGCAGGGAAGGAAAGCTGCCCATCAAGACCATGAACTCGCCGACGAATCCATTCAGCCCGGGGAGCCCGATGGAGGCAAAGCTCATGAAGAGGAACGCCCCGGCCATGATCGGCACCACCTTGGCAAGCCCGCCGAAGTCGGCAATGTTCTTGGTGTGGCGCCGGTCGTAGATCATCCCCACCAGCAGGAACAGAGCGCCGGTGGTTAAGCCGTGATTCACCATTTGAATCATGCCGCCCTGCAAACCCCCCGAGGTGAGGGCAAAGGTGCCGAGCAGTATGAAGCCCAGGTGCGACACGGACGAATAGGCCACCAACTTCTTCAGGTCGGGTTGGACGATGGCGACCACGGCTCCATAGATGATCCCGATCACCGCCAGCGTCGCCACTACCGGTACCAACTTGACCGAGGCGTTGGGGAAGAGCCAGAGGTTGAAGCGAAGGAACCCATAGGTTCCCAACTTCAGGAGCACACCGGCCAGCAGGACCGAACCGGCGGTGGGTGCCTCAACGTGGGCGTCGGGAAGCCAGGTGTGGAACGGGAACACCGGCACCTTGATCGCGAAGGCCAAGGCGAACGCCCCGAACAGCCAAAACTCGGTGTTAGGAGTCAGATCGACGTTGGCGAGATCGCCGAGCGCGAAGGAGAACAGGCCGGTCTGTTGGCGGTGCAGAACGGCGAGGGCGATGATCGCCGCCAGCAGCAGTGCCGAGCCGAACGCGGTGTAGAGGAAGAACTTGATCGCTGCATAGATCCGACGCTCCCCCCCCCAGATGCCGATGATCAGATACATGGGGACGAGGATCGATTCGAAGAAGACAAAGAATAGGAAGAGGTCGAGAGCCAGAAACACCCCGATCAGCCCGGCCTCGAGCAACAAGGTGGAGACCACGAATCCCTTCACTCGTTTGTCGATGGAGCCCGAGGCGGCCAGGGCGATCGGTACCAGCACCACGGTCAGCAGCACGAGCGGCAGGGAGATACCGTCCATCCCCAGGCGCCAGTCGATTCCCCACGGCTCGTACCAGACCGCCGACTCGGCGAACTGGAACTTGGAGGTGCCGGTCTCGAAAGCCACCGCCAGGTACCCGGCCAACCCCACCGGGAGGAGGCTCAGCGCCACCCCGACCGGCAGATGGAGCTCCCGCCGCGAACCGGGGATCAACAGAACCATGAGTGCGGCGAGGACGGGAAGAGCGATGAGCCAGGTCAGCATCCTGTGCCTCCCGTAGTACCCCCCCCCAAACCCTTCTGTGCGGGCCTTCGGTGGGTTTTCCACCAAGAACCCGCACAGAAGGGTGGAAGACCGCCACGGGCGGGTCCGGAGCCACCCATCAGGCACCCCTGGCCAAGAGGAACACGATCAACCCCACCGCCCCGCCGGCGAAAACCAGCCCATAACTGCGAACCAGGCCCGACTGAAGGGGCCGAAGGCGCGTCCCCACCAACCTTGTCAGCTTGGCGAGCCCGTTGACGAGTCCATCGATGATCGGCAGGTCGACCGAGAAGGCGGCCACCTCGGAAACCCGTCGACCCGGCTTGACCAACGTGGCGCCGTACAAGTCATCCACGCGGTAGCCCTGTTCCCACATTCTCCACAGAGGCCGCAGCCCCGCCTCGAATCGCTCTCGCACCGCCGGCGCCCCCCCGTAGGTGAGCCAGGCCATTGCTATGCCGGCCAGACCCGCGGCCACCGAAAGGCCCGCCAGCAAGAAGAAGGACAAGAAACTCTCGGGCGGGTGCGCCTGGGCCACCCCCTCGAAGGAGGGTTCGAGGAAATGCTCTAGGGCGGAGCGCAGCGGGGTGTTGAGAAAGCCGCCGACGACGGAAAGGACCGCCAGGATCGCCAGCGGGCCGGTCATCGAACGCGGCGATTCGCGGGGTTGGTGATCGGCGTCAAAACGCGATTCGCCCAGGAACACCAAGATGAACTGCCGCGTCATGTAGAAGGCGGTGAGAAGAGCCGTCACCAGACCCATCACCCACAACACCACGAAGAACCCACCTCTCCCGAATGTGGAGGCGAGGATCTCGTCCTTCGACCAGAACCCGGCCAGGGGGGGGACCCCGGCGATCGCCAGGGTGGCGATTCCCATGGTGACGGACGTGACCGGTAAATATTTGCGCAGCCCTCCCATCCGCATCATGTCCTGCTCATCGTGGAGAGCGTGGATGACCGAACCCGCCCCGAGGAACAAGAGCGCCTTGAAGAAGGCGTGGGTCATCAGGTGAAACACCCCGGCCACGTAAGCCCCCACCCCTACGCCGAGGAACATGTAACCGAGCTGGGAGATAGTCGAGTAGGCGAGCACCCGTTTGATGTCGCGCTGAGCGATGGCGATCGTGGCAGCCCACAGAGCCGTCAAGGCGCCCACCGTCGCCACCACACCGGAGGCGATCGGGGTCAGGGCGTAGATCGGTGCCGACCTTGCCACCACGTAGACGCCGGCGGTGACCATGGTGGCGGCATGAATGAGGGCCGACACCGGGGTGGGGCCTTCCATGGCGTCGGGGAGCCAGACATAGAGGGGCAGCTGGGCCGATTTGCCGGCGGCCCCCACCAACAACAGCAAGCCGATGGCCGTCGCCACCCCCGAGGTCAGTTCCTCACCGGCTCGGTCGAAGATCCCCGCATAGGAGAGCGTGCCGAAGGTGGTGAAGATGAGCATGAGGCCGATCATGAATCCGAAGTCGCCGATCCGGTTGACCACGAAGGCCTTCTTGCCGGCGGCGGCCGCCGATGGCTTGGTGAACCAGAAGGAGATGAGCAGGTAGGAACACAGCCCCACCAGCTCCCAACCCATGAACAACACCCCATAGTTGCCCGCCAACACCAGCGTCAACATCGACGCTGCGAAGAGGTTGAGGTACGTGAAAAAGCGAGAGAACCGGGGGTCTCCGTGCATGTAGCCGATCGAGTAGATGTGTATGAGGGAGCCCACACCGGTGACCACCAGACTCATCAAGGCCGCCAGTGGATCCCAACGCAACTCGAAGTTGGCTCCGATCGCCGGCATCCATTCGTAGAGCGCCAGGTCGCGGGGCCCGCCGCTGCCGTTAAAGAACGGCACCGCCGCCAACGCCGCCACCGCCAACGCCCCGAGGCTGGCCGCCACCGCCAGGTAGCCGGCCCAGGGCTCACCGAGCCGCCGCCCGAAGAAATGAAGCGTGATCGACCCGGCCAGCGGCAGGACGATGATCAGCCACAGATAATCGGCGGCCAGTTCGATCATCCGGCTAGCTCGCTGATCTCGTCAACGGAGGCCGTGGCCCGCCTGCGGAAGATGGCGACGATGATCGCCAGTCCGACCACTACCTCGGCGGCGGCCACCACCAACACGAAGAACACCGCCACCTGCCCGTTGAGATCACCGTAAGCGCGGCCGGCGGCGACGAAGGTCAGGTTGACGGCGTTGAGCATCAGCTCGATGCACATGAACATCACCAGAGCATTCCGCCGGATGAGGATGCCGACCAACCCAGCCAGGAATAGGACGGCGGCGAGTGTCATATACCAACCCGGAGTCACGGTCATTGCTGTTCCTCGCGGGGGGCCCGTTGGGTCCGGAAGGCCAGGGCGATCGCCCCGGCTGCGGCGATCGTGAGGAGGAGGGCGGTGACCTCGACGGGGAGGACCCAATCCTCGAACAACGGCTGGGCCACGGCCTGAATCGTCCCATTGGGGGGGGGCGCGCCGGCCGGGGCGCCTGGCGTCCACACGAACCGACCGCCGACTACCAATGCTCCGGCCGTCACCAGGACGATGACGGCCAAACCCAGCGACAGTTGGCGCTGCCAGGGAATCTGCTCGCGGGTGTCCTCTTCTTTGTCGACCCCGATCAGCATGATGACGAACAGGAACAAGGTCATGACCGCCCCGGCGTAAACGATCACCTGAACGGCCGCCACGAAGTGGGCAAGCTGGACGACGTAGAGCACCCCCATCGAAAACAGCGTGGCGAGAAGACCCATGGCGGCGTGGACGGCATTGCGGGCCGTGATGACGGTGAAGGCCCCCGCCAGCGCGACTGCTCCCATAAGCACAAAGATGACCAGCTCCACCACTTCAGGCGTCCCGGGCGTCTTGGTCCGGTTCCGGATCCCAGCTGGCGGGCCCCGGCGTGCCCTGCCAGGCCATCACATTGTCGTAAGCGACTGCGCCGCTCGGGGCAGTGGCCCGCAGCCATCCGTCGGCGGTGAGGAGTTCGGCCGGATCGGCGAGGGGATCGTTGGGGAACATGTGCGGCACGCCACCCTGGCGGTCCATCAGCAGCTCGGACTTGGTGTAGATGGCGTCATCGCGGTTGGTGGTCGACATCTCGAAGAGGTGGGTCATGGTGATGGCTTCGGTCGGGCAGGCCTCGACGCACAACCCGCAGAAGATGCAACGAAGCATGTTGATCTCGTAGACGAAGCCGTACCGCTCACCAGGACTGACCGGTTCTCCGGAGGGGTTGTCGGCCCCTCGCACATAGATGCAGCGAGCTGGACAGGCGCCAGCGCACAGCTCACAGCCGATGCATTTCTCCATCCCATCCGGATACCGATTGAGGACGTGGCGTCCGTGGAAGCGCTGCGGTTTGGCCCGCATCTCTTTCGGGTATTCGGTGGTCACGATGTCTTTACCGCGGATCCCGCGGGAGAAGAGCCGTCCAGTGACCCGGAGGCCCCTCCAGATCTCGTCAATGGCTCCCATCAGGTCAACTCCAGGGAAGTCCGAATTGGCGAATGCTGATCAACACGGTCGTCACCACCAACCACAGCAATGCTCCCGGGATGAGTCGCTTCCAACCGAGCGCCATGAGCTGGTCGTAGCGAAGACGAGGGAGAGTGGCGCGGATCCAAAAGAACACGAAGATCAGAACGTAGGTCTTGATGAAGAGCCAGACGGTTGGCAAGACCGCCGAGATGAAACCCGGCAGCGTGCCTTCCCAGGTGGGTCCGTTCCAGCCACCCAAGAACAGGGTGGCGGCCAAGGCGCACATCGAAAAGATGTTGACGTACTCGGCCAGGAAGAACATGGCGAAACGCATCCCCGAGTACTCGGTGTGAAAGCCACCCACCAGCTCCTGTTCGGCCTCGACCAGATCGAAGGGTGCTCGGTTGGTCTCGGCGAGGATGGCGAGAAAGAAGATGACGAAAGCCACCACCTGCGGAAACAGGTTCCAACGCGGGATGAACTGGGCCACCACGGCGATGCCCGGGAAGACGTCGGCGAACGTACCAGCCTGACGATCGACCATTTCCGCCAGCGACAGAGTGGCTCCATCGCCATTGGTTGCCGAGTACATCACCACCGCCACCATCGAGAGTCCCATCGCCGCCTCGTAGGAGATCGCCTGGGCTGTGGCCCGCACCCCGCCCAACAACGGATATTTCGAACCCGACGACCAACCGGCCAAGATCACTGCGTAGACGGCCATCGAGGACATGGCGAGAATGAAGAGCAGGCCGATGTTGAGATCGGCGCCTTGGAGGATGACCGTCCGCTCCCCGATCGTGAATGGCCGGCCCCACGGGACCATCAGGAAGATCAAGAAGGCGGGAATGACGGCCAGGAACGGGGCGAGGAGGTACATCCCCAACTCGACCTTGCGGGGTGTCACTTGCTCCTTGAAGAAGAGCTTGAGTCCGTCCGCCACGGTTTGGAGAATCCCCCACGGGCCCGCCCGGTCTGGTCCGATGCGGTTCTGCATATCCGCAACGACCTTGCGCTCCAACCAAACGTTGATGATGGTCACCAACATCAAGAGCACGAAGGTAGCAACCACCCGCCCGACCACGATGAGGATGTCGATGCCGTCCATCAGGCGGCGCCAGCTTCGCACATGACCGACCACCGAGAATAGAAGTCAGATCGGGTAGCTAGCGAACCCAGGGTTCCAGCATGTCCTACAGCCATGCCAGCGCCCACAGATCAACCGTGGGCCAGCCGCGTTTATCAAGGCATCCCCATGGCCAGCACCTCGCCCGATCGGGCATCGAGGACGAGCCAGCCGCTCCCGGCGGTGATGGGTTGGAGTCCGGTGG
>CAYUKI010000093.1:0-4850 GCA_964445235.1 uncultured Acidimicrobiia bacterium
GGAAAAGGAGTTCACGTTCCTATCCCCTCCCACAAGCGTCGGTCCCCTGCGTTTGGCTGGCATCGACCTGGTCGGCACCGCCAACAATCACATCCTCGACTTCGGCGCCGAGGGCATGAGTCGAACCCGGGAATTGCTCGAGGGCGGTGGGCTGGAGGTGGTGGGAACGGGAGGCGACGACCAAGCTGCGTATCAACCGGTGGTCCTGGAAGCGATCGGCCGCCGCGTCGGGTTCTTGTCCTTCTCTCGAATCCTCGAAACGCCCGAGTGGGCCGCCGCCCCGGGGCGCCCCGGAGTGGCGGCCGCCGACGACGAGGCATTGCCCCGCACCATCGATGCCATCACTGCGGCCCTGCTGCAGTCGGACCTCGTGGTGGTCCTGGTCCACTGGGGAATCGAACTGGACTCTTGTGCGGCCCCTCGCCAGCGCGAGATCGCCCGCCAATGGATCGAGGCCGGCGCTTCGCTGGTGGTTGGCAGCCATCCCCATGTGCTCCAAGGGTTGGAGCTCATCGACGGCGGTGCCGTCCTCTACTCGGCCGGCAACTTCGTTTTCGCCTCGGCTCGGGGCCCAACGGCCGATACTGCAGTGTTCACTTTCCGGTTCGACGCCGCCGGTCTCGCCGAGGTGACTGCCACCCCGCTGCTGCTGGTCGACGGGAAACCGCAGCCGGCCGGAGCAGAGGACTCATCACGCATACTGGCCGAACTCGGGGCACGCTCCTTCGGGTGGGACTTCGCCACCGGTATTGCCGAACCCACTCCGGCTTCGGGGTTGTGCGGGGACTGACCACTTACCGGTCTTGACGGTCTCGCCGACCGGCGGCCAGAGCACTAGGGAGGCCCGCTGCCGTTCAGCTCAGCGGTCAGATGGCCGACGTCGTTGTAACCGAGCAACCGGGGACCGGGAAACCCGAGGGTGGAGACGGAGGCGTTGGCAATCGGTCCGAGCGTTCCTTTGAAGATGTTCCCATGTGGTTCGATGCCGGCCGCCCAGGTGATCAGGTGCAGCGCAGGGCCGCCGTGAGTGCAGACGAGCACGACCTGGCCGACCGGGGTCCGGTCGGCCAGGTCATTGACGCAAGCCAGGGTGCGAGCCCGCACGTCGGCCCACCGTTCTCCTCCCGGTCGGGGCACGTCCTCTCCACCGACATAGCGTTGCCAGAGATCCGGCCAACCCTCGGCGATCTCCTCGGGCAGGCGGCCGCTCCATTCGCCGTTCGAGATTTCCCGCAAGCGATCGTCGGTCTCGATGCTCAGACGTGTTCTGTGGGCCAGTGGCGTCACCGTGTCGACGCAGCGACTCAGATCGGAAGACACGATGCGGGTGATGTGCTGGCCAGCCAGCCGGTCGGCCAAGGCCTCGGCCTCCTCGTAGCCCTGCGGGGAGAGCGCCACGTTGGTCTGACCGATGAAGCGGTGCTCGGAGTTGCCCTCTGCCTGGCCGTGGCGGACCACGAGGATCGTCTTCTCCATTACGACACCTCGGCGGAGGCCGTGTCGACGCGAGGGTCGGCGGCGGCGATTACCTCGGGCCCGACTCGAATGACCGCGACGGGACCCCAGCCCGGCTGGCGATCCTTGATCACCGTGACCCGATGTCCGCGGCGTTCGAGATCGGTCACCAGTTCGGGTCCAGCCGCCCCTTCGATGTCGATGATCGATGTGGTCGAAGGCCCGAACTCCTCCATGGTCCAGCGCGCCCCGTCCTGGGCTTGGACCGCCGGCTGGCCCGCCCAGAGGAGCCTGGTCGCCATCTGCACGAGCAGTTGTGGCTGGACATCACCGCCCCGGGTCCCCAATAGCAGTTCGAGACGGCCGTCTTGGGTCCACAAGCTTGGCGACAGGGTGTGGCAGGGACGCCGGCCGGGGGCGAGTTCGTTGCAGTGCCCGGGGACGAGGTTGAAGCCGGCTCCCCGGTTGTGGAGGAAGAAACCGCAGGAACCAGCGCCTATCCCAGAACCGATCCCCATGTAGTTCGACTGAATGAGCGACACACCCATTCCCGAGTCATCCAGGACACACATGAAAGCGGTGCCGCCCGGGGCGGGAGCTGGCACGGGGAACTGGCCCGCCCGGCTCATCGACACCATCTCGGTCCGCGCGGTCAGCCGGGCCGGTGACAACAGCTCGTCGATGGAGAGCGGCAGGAAGCGGGAGTCGCCGACGAGATCGTCACGTTCGAAGGCCACCGAGCGGTAGGCCTCGATCTGGGCGTGCACGAAGTCGGCATGTTCCACATCTCGGGGGGGGGAGAGCGTTTGGAACACGTAGGCGGCCGCCAGCGTCAGGTATCCCTGCGAGTTGGGTGGAGCGGTCCATCCGGTGAGTCCAAACAGGTCGATGCCGACCGGCGCCACCCATTCGGCCTGGGGCTCGGCGAGATCGGCCTGGTCGATACGGCCTCCGACGGCCTCCGAGATGGCCTGGCCCGGTGCGCCTTCGTAGAACGCCGCCGGCCCGTGGCGGGCGAGGTCGGCGAGGGTGGCCGCCAGGTCCGGGCGGCGGATCCGGTCGCCGGCGTCGGGGGGGTTGTCGTGAGGATAAAGGGCCAATGCCGAAGCCTGTCCGAGCAGCTCATTTCGGCGGGAGACCAGTGAGGCGGCAAGCTCCCGAGATACGGGGAACCCCTCCGCGGCGTGCCGAATGGCCGGGGCGAGCACGTCGGTCAGGCTCAGGCGGCCGAACCTTGAGCTGAGCTCGGCCCAGCCATCTACGCATCCGGGGATGGTGACGGTCAGAGGATGGAAATCCGGAATCGTGGTTGCGCCGGCTCGCCGCAGCTCGTCGGCGTGGGCATTCGACCCTGCCCTGCCACTGGCGTTGAGGACGGTGGGTCGGAGATCGCCGGGTCGGTGCACCAGAGCGAATAGATCGCCACCAATTCCACAGGTCTGGGGGGCGACCACGCCCAGCACGGCGTCGACGGCGATGGCGGCATCGATGGCGCTCCCGCCCCTTCCCAGGATCTCCATCCCGGCCGTAGTGGCGAGGTGATGTGGTGAGACGACCGCCTTGGTCAGCGGCGCGGCTCCGGAACCTGACGGTTGAGGGCGTCGAGCACCGCCCTGACCATGGCCTGGGCCGGGTCGGTGCCGACCAGGGCCGAGCCCACGACCATCCGCTCCTCGCCCTCGGCGACCACCACCACCTGGGCGATGGCCACTTGTCGATTGCCCACGGTCGGAGTGTCCACCGAGGCGATGCCCAAGGCGGCTTCGTTTTTCAGAGCCTGACTTAGCGCATTGAGGGTGGCCTCGGCGACCAGACGCAGCTTGGTGGCGGAAGCCGCCGGCCCCGCTGCCTCGCCCTTGTAGACCTGTTCATGCCACGACAACGTGACCAGGACCGTCACCCGGGTCCCGTCGAGGGTCTGGCTGATGTCGAGCACTGCCGGGCGGTCCCCACGTTTGAGGTCGTCGCCTTCGATCTGGACCACCGAGATGATGCGGCGGTCGAGGTCCACACCGAAACCGGCCAGGGCGAGCGACTGGACATCGCGGACGATCTGCTTGGCGGACTTGCCGGGTTTGGCCAGCACGTGCACTTCAGCCGGCGTGCCGTTTTGCCCGACCACCCTGACCGCCTCCACTCCCGGCAGACGACAGAGGGTTTCCTCCAATTCGAGGTAATCCACCGCCGAATCCTACACCTTGCGGCAAATGCACCACCCTGAGTGGCGGCGACCTCATGCGACGGCCCAAGCCTGGGACCTGGAACGTGCTGCTGGGCGCGGCCGATTGGCAAGTGAACGATTCGGCTTTCTTGGGCGTCGAAAACGGTACCGAGAGGAGGACCCATGTCGACAATGGTCACAGCAGAAGCCGTTAGCGGGCAACCGGCGAAGACAAGGCGTCGCTTGATATGGCTCGTCGCCGCTGTGCTGGCGCCGGTGATGGGAGTGCTTTCATTGCGCGGAGACCAGAGTCTGCTCGTGACCGATGGAGCTGGCACGGTGGCCCGGATCGATCTGCGCACAGGAGCGACCGAGTACACGGTGAGCGATGCTGTGCCCGCCCCGGACCGGTCACGGGTGTATCGGACCGAGGTCACCGAAGAGGCCACCATTCTCGAGGAGCTCGATCCCACCTCCGGAGATGTGGTCGGCAGCACCAGCCTGGCCGGCACACTCGAGATCAGGGCCGTCTCACCCTACGGGGGGGCGGTGGCCCTGATGGCACCTCAGACCCGCAGCGCCGACCTCTATGTGCCCGAGCCTCGTGAGTACACCTCGATCAACGTGGTTTGGGACGATGATCGGGAGGCGCGGAACTACACCCTCAAGGGGAACTTCGAACCGGAGACCTTTTCCACCGAGGAGGGCACGCTGTTCTTGATCGAATTCTTTCCTCCCGAGACGCCGGATCGTTACTACGTCCGACAGCTCGCTCTCGATAGCGGCGAGGTGGCCCCGGTCGCGGCCACCGAGGTCGAGCTCAATCCGGAGATGCGCGGCCATGCCCGGGCCCAGGTGATGGCTCCCGACGGTCGCTACCTCTACAGCCTCTACACGATGGGCGCTGGTGAGGAGCCGGTGCACATCGCCGACGCCGGCGGCGACTCCGCCCGCTGGGCATTTGTCCACGCGCTCAACCTGAAGGACAAGTGGTCGTACTGCATCTTCCTGCCGCTTCCCTTTGGCACCGGTCCGGAGTCTTCGATCTCCATGGCGATTTCGGGCGACGGCAAAGACCTCTACGTGGTCGACTCCATCAATGACCACATCGCCGAGATCGACGCCCGCCGACTTTTTGTGAAGCGGATCGAGGAGCTGCGCGGGCTCGAGACCGACGGTACCGCACCGCCGTTGGCGGTGGGGGAGCGGACCATCTATGTGGGGATGGTCGGCA
>CAYUKI010000093.1:4860-7981 GCA_964445235.1 uncultured Acidimicrobiia bacterium
CGTTCGTGATCGGGGACGACGCGACGAACTTCAGCATTCGCGGCCTAGACCTGGCTCCCGACGGGCACACGCTCAGGATCAGCCACGCCACCTCGATCAGCGTTGTCGACATGGCCACCGAGGGCATCATCGCCACCCTGACCAGCCCCGGGCGCGGCGATACGTCTTTTGTGGGGTCGTCGGTGGGGCATCGCACCGACATCGACTTGACCTGGGTGATTCCCTAGGTCTGAACCGGCCAGGCGGCGGCGTTACCGGGCGTCCCGGCGAGGCCTTGAGCCCAGCTTGGGCGCACCGATTTGCCTTTCCTTTTGTCGACAGGCTTGGTTTTCGCTAGGTTGTTGGCTTCCTCCGGCGGGGCCAAAGCCGGAGAGCGGGCTGATACGAGGGGCCTTCCTTGACAACTTAAGGATTCCCGGCATTGCCGGGATGATGAGGGCGAACCGGCGGGCCGTAATTTTGTACGACTTCAAATAGCGAAGCGGACCACGCGGTCGGCAGATCCGGCTGCACCACATCTGGTGGTGAGACATTGAGAGGATCGACGAGAGTCGGATAACGAACTCACTGTGCGATCCCGCCGGTGCCCTCGTCGAGGTAAACATGTATCAGCTTCCCAGACATCGAAAAAGGCTCGCCTTCGGCTTCTTCGTGGTCGGCGCGTCAATAGTCGGTGCGGCCGTGACCAGCCCGTCTATCCCGCCCGGCCGTACCTGGCTGCCGTTTGCTTTGGCGTTCTTTGTTCTCGAGTGGCGATCCGTCGAGGTCAACGATCGGATGTTCATGAGTTCGAGCATCATGGTTGCCCTGACCGCCGGGGTGGTCTTCGCGTTGACGGGGGAATCCGCCACACTGGGCATCCCGCTGGTGGCGGCCTGTGGAACCTTTCAACCAGCCGACTTTTCTCAACGGCGCTGGTTTCAACCGATGGTCAACTTCGGACAGCTGGTCGTCAGCGCCGCCGCGGCGGGAGCCGTCCTTGATCTGACCATCGGGGCGAGCGCCTCTCGTCCCTCCGACCTGCCGAGAATCGCACTTGCCGGAGGTCTTGCTGCCCTGGTTTACATGGTGGTCAACACCCTGCAAGTTCGCTTCATCGTCCGCCTGGCCTACGCTCGCCGAGAGATCACCCCCTGGTCTCACCTCACGATGCTGTTCGGATCACAGGCGGTGATGGGCTTCATCGGTGCCCTGCTCGGCGCCACGCTGTTGTTAGTCGAACCCGGTGCGATTCCACTGGTGGCCATGGTCTTCGTCATCGGCCACATGTCGTTCGCTTCCTACAGTGCCCTCCGGGAGGCGCATCTCGCCACCCTGCGGGGCATGGTGAAGAGCCTCGAGGCCAAGGACGTCTATACGCGGGGGCATACAGAACGCGTCGCACGGTTCGTTCAGATGATCGCGGAGGAGCTTGGTTTCTCGGGCACCCGCATCGAGCGGCTGCGGTGGGCGGCGCTGATTCACGACGTCGGCAAACTGGCTGTGCCCAAAGCACTGATCGGGAAGAAGGGACGGCTCTCGGACGAGGAGACCGCCGAGATGCGGCGCCATGCCCACATCGTCGAGGAGATCCTCGCCGAGGTGGAGTTCCTGCAGCCGATGGTGGAGATCGCCTCCGGCCACCACTCCCACTTCGACGGCAACGGGTACGGCGGACGTGGCCATCGTCACGGCCAGACGCCCGAGCTCGACACCTGCATCCTGTCCGTCGCCGACGCCTTCGACGCCATGACTTCCTCCCGGTCCTATCGGGTCGCCTTGTCTCAGCGTTTCGCCCTGCGCGAGCTGTCGGAGAACTCGGGGACCCAGTTCCATCCCTATGTGGTCGATGCCTTCGAGCGAGCGCTCAACAAGGCAGGCGAAGAGTGGGGATCCTCACGAGTCGACGACGAAGAAGCCGCCCGCCGGCTGGCCGAACAACGGGAGGAGTTCCCGCTGCTCTATGGCTAGCTGGGTGCGATTCTCCCGTCCGCTTTTGGCCTCGCACGTTTTCCCGGTGCTGGCGATCCCGGCCGCCGCCCTGTTGCTCGGCGGCTCGCTACGACCCTGGTGGGACTACGCGGTGGCGGCAGTGGGGCTGGCCGCCGCCAGCCAGATCAGGGTTGCCGGTTCGAGTGGGAACCGCTTGACGACCGGCATAGCCGTGGCGGTTTGCCTGCCTTTCGTTTTCCGGTCCGGCCAGATCGTCGACCTGCCGAGCGTGGTTGGCGCTTACGCCGCCGGCCTATCGCTCAACTGGGTTGTAGATACCTTGCGGGGCCGGCCACCCGTCGAAGTCTTGGTCGATTCGGTGAGGAGATGGATCGGGTTCTCGGTCTTTGCGATGGTGCTCGAGGTGGCCTTGCCCTCGTTTCTGGCCGATGTCTTCCCGGAAGGGTGGGAGGCGATCGGACCGCTGGCGGCCGCCACCATCGTGCTGTTGGGTATCGACGTGACAACTTGGGCGTTGACCGCCCACGAACCGCGTCAGCTCAACTTCAGGTACCTGTCGAGGCTCGCCCTCAAGGACTCCAACGTGTTCGTGGCCTTGGTGGCTACTGGCTCGCTACTTGGCATCGCGTTCGGGAGCATCTCTTGGTGGGCCCTGACCATTGCCCTCCTTCCCTATGTGTTCGCCCACAACGCGTTCCGCCGTTTTCAGAGCACGAGGCGGACCTATCGCCAGACCATCCGGGCCCTAGCGCGAATTCCCGAGGTGGCCGGCCTCGCCACCGAGGGCCACGCCGACCGGACCACTGCATTAGCGGTGGAGGTCGCCGGAGACCTCGGGCTCTCGCCCAACCAGGTCGCCGACGTCGAGTACACCGCGCTGATGCACGACATCGGGCGGATCGCCCTCAACGAGCCGTTCATCGTCAGGCGCGGCTATACCGAAGCCGACATCGCCGGCTGGGGGGCCGAGATCATCAGCGAGGCCCCCTATCTACAGCGGGTCGCCGAGTTCGTCCGCCTCCAGCACCAACCCTATCGGCGGCCGGGGGAGGAGAAGGATCCTGACCTCCCTATGACATCGAAGGTCATCAAGGCCTGCTCGGCGTTTGACCACGCCATCGCCGATCAGGGCATGTCGCCGCTGGAGGCGATGGAGGTCCTTCACCGCGGCGCCGCCTACGACTACGAC
>CAYUKI010000094.1:0-7887 GCA_964445235.1 uncultured Acidimicrobiia bacterium
CAGGGGCGTCGTGGGCCGGCGAGACCCCACGATTATTTACCAGACGGTGCACTAAGACTCCTCTCGTGCGCCAGTGTACCCGTCGATCACTCTTCTTCCGTGCTGACGATGTTGAAGGTCGAAAGGGTCGTCCCCTCTGCGACGGACATCACTCGAACCCCGGTCGAGTCACGTTGCTGGCGACTAATCTTG
This sequence comes from uncultured Acidimicrobiia bacterium, assembly GCA_964445235.1. Classification (GTDB taxonomy): domain Bacteria; phylum Actinomycetota; class Acidimicrobiia; order Spongiisociales; family ZC4RG35; genus CAYUKI01. The sequence goes on from CAYUKI010000094.1 coordinate 193, forward strand.
TCGACCGGCGTGCGAATGCCGTTGCCGTCGGAGGAGATGAGGAACACCTCCAAACCCTTCGACACAGCTTTGGCCCCGACCAGCTTGCCGCGCACGCGGGTCAACTTGATGGCCTTGACTCCGATACCGCCCCGGCCCTGGCGGGGGAACTGATCCATGGCCGTACGTTTGCCGTATCCCGCCGAAGTGAGCAGCAAGATCTCGGCACCGTCGACGTTGGAAGCTGCCGCCACCACCCGATCACCCGGCCGCAGTTTGATGCCGCGGACTCCATGGGTTGCTCTGCCCATTGGTCGCAGTTGCGCCTCGGTGAAACGAATCCCCTGGCCGTTCTCGGAAAAGATCATCACGTCGTTCTCGCCGGTCGTGGTGCGTACCGCGACCACCTCGTCGTCCTCGCCGAGGTTGATGGCCACCAGGGTTTGGTTGCGCGAGTCGTACTCCCGGAAGAGCGTCTTCTTCGCCACACCCTGCCGAGTGACGATCACCAGGTAACGAGCCGTCTCATAATCGCGAGTGTCGATCACGGCCTCGATCCGCTCGTCAGGGTCAAGGGGAAGCACCGCCTGGGCCAGAACACCCTTGGAAGTGCGCGACTGGCGAGGCACCGTATGGGCCTTGGCCCGGTGGACCTTCCCCTTGTTGGTGAAGAACAGTAGGAATGCATGAGCGGTCGTATGGACCAAGTGGGCGACTACGTCATCCGCCGGCAGCTGGGCGGCCTTGACACCTCGCCCCCCCCGCGCCTGAGTGCGATAGGCGTCGGCCGAAACCGACTTCACGTAGCCAGACTGGGAAACCGTGACGATGAGCTCGTCGTCGGCGATGAGGTCTTCGAGAGACATCTCGCCCTCGTCGGGCACGATCTCGGTGCGTCGGGGTTCGGCGAACTTGTCCCGGATCTCGCTTAGTTCGGTCTTGATTATCTTCCGCCGCTTGGCGGGACTGGCCAAGATCGCTGCAAGCTCGGCGATGAGACTCTCCAGTTCGGCCAGTTCGGTACGCAACTTCTCGGTCTCGAGAGCGGTCAGACGCCGGAGGGGCATCTCGAGTATGGCGTTGGCCTGGATATCGGAAAGTTCGAAGCGAGCCATCAGCGACGCTCTCGCCTCCGGTGTGTCGGCCGAACCCCGGATAACCGCCACCACCTCGTCGATATTGTCGACGGCGACGATGAGGCCGGCCACGACGTGGGCACGGGCCTCGGCCTCTTCGAGGCGGAAACGGGTCCGCCGCTCGACCACCTCCATTTGGTGGTCGAGGTAATGGCCGATCATGTCGGCAAGGTTGAGTGTGCGAGGCACGCCGTCCACCAAGGCCACGACATTGACGCCGAAGGTCTCTTGCAGTTGGGTGTTCTTCAGTAGCTGGTTGAGCACCACCTGAGGAACGGCGTTGGATTTCAACTCGATCACCAGACGGGTGCCTACCCGATCCGAGGACTCGTTGCGGAGATCGGCGATGCCCTCGACTCTCTTGTCGTTCACCAGGCTGGCGATCTTCTCCATAACCCGATCGTGGGACACCTGGTAGGGAACCTCGGTGACGATGATGGCGGTACGACCCTTGCGGATCTCTCGGATGTCGGTGACGGCTCGCATCTTCACCGAGCCCCGCCCGGTGGCAAGCGCCTCTTTGATCCCGGCGGTGCCGACGATGTATCCCCCGGTCGGGAAGTCGGGCCCCTTGACGAAGCGCATCAGTTCTTCGGAGTCGGCGTCTGGATGTTCGATGGCGTGCAAGCAGGCGTCGACCACCTCGCCCAGATTGTGGGGGGGGATGTTGGTGGCCATGCCCACGGCGATCCCCTGGGAGCCGTTCACGAGCAGGTTCGGGAACCTGGCTGGCAGCACCACGGGCTCCGAGAGCTCACCCGAGTAGTTGTCGGCGAAGTCGACCGTGCGTTCTCGAATGCCGTCGAGCAATCGCATCGACAGCGCCGACAATCGGCACTCGGTGTAGCGGGCGGCGCCGGGCGGATCGTCCACGGTGCCGAAGTTCCCCTGCGGGTCGATGAGCAGGTGCCGGAGGGAGAAGACCTGGCCGAGCCGGACCAAGGCATCGTAGATGGGGGCATCACCGTGGGGGTGGTAGTTACCCATCACGTCGCCGACCACCTTGGCGCACTTGCGATGGGGGGTGGTCGGTCCAATGTTCGAATCGAACATCGAATAGATGATCCGGCGTTGAACCGGCTTCAGGCCATCGCGTACGTCGGGGAGGGCGCGGGACACGATCACCGACATCGCATAGTCGATGAAGGACTGCTCCATCTCGTCGTTGATGTCGATCGAGGGTGCCGATTGGATGGTGTCGTCGTCGCTCATGGGGCCGTCTCAGATGTCGAGGAAACGGATGTCTTTGGCGTTACGTTGGATGAAGGACTTCCGCTCGGCGACGTCGTCGCCCATCAGCACCGAGAAGACCTCCTCGGCACGCAGCGCATCTTCCATGTCCACCCGGAGCAGGGTGCGGGTCTGCGAATTCATCGCCGTCTCTTCCAACTCCCCGGGGTTCATCTCGCCGAGACCCTTGAAACGGGTGGGTTTCACCTTGGGATGGTCCTTCTTGAAGGCCTCGAGCATGGCGTCGTTCTTGAGGTAGTGGACCTTGGCGCCTACCTTCACTCGATAAAGCGGCGGTTGAGCCACGTATACGTACCCGGCCTCGATCAAACCGCGCATGTGGCGAAACAACAGAGTCAAGAGCAGTGTGCGAATGTGCGACCCGTCGACGTCGGCGTCGCTGAGCACCACCACCTTGTGGTAGCGAGCCTTGTCGATGTCGAACTCGTCGCCGATCCCGGTGCCGATGGCAGTGATGATCCCCTGCACCTCCTCGTTCTGTAGGGCCTTGGCCAGACGGGCCTTTTCGACGTTGAGAATCTTGCCCCTGATTGGCAGCACCGCCTGGGTCTTCGAGTCTCGAGCCTGCTTGGCCGGTCCGGCCGCCGAGTTCCCTTCCACGATGAAGAGCTCGCTCTCCCGGGGATCCCGGGACGAACAGTCCGCCAGCTTGCCGGGAAGGCTGTTGGATTCGAGCGCCGACTTCCGTCTGGTCAACTCTCTGGCCTTGCGGGCAGCCTCCCTGGCCTTGGCAGCGGTGAGGCACTTCTCGATGATCCGGCGCGCCTCAGCTGAATAGCGCTCCAGCCATTCCGGCAGCTTCTGGTTGAGGGTCTTCTCGACGTAACTTCGGATCTCGGTATTGCCGAGCTTGGTCTTGGTTTGGCCCTCGAATTGGGGTTCCCGGACCCGCACGGAGAGAACGGCGGTGAGACCCTCGCGAATGTCCTCACCGGTGAGGTTCTCTTCCTTCTCCTTCAGAACGCCCTTCCCGCGGGCGAAGTCGTTGACGGCCTTGGTGACTGCCTTCCGGAAGCCTTCCTCGTGAGTGCCACCCTCATGAGTGTTGATGTTGTTGGCGAACGACAGCACCGACTCGGTATAGGCATCGGTCCACTGCATCGCTAGGTCCAGTTCGGATTCCTCGGACACATCACTCAGGTCGATGATGTGCGGGTGGAGAGGTTCGCGGTTCGCGTTCAGGTGCTTGACGAAGTCGATCAACCCGCCGCGATACACGTAGGTGTCGGTCCGGGGGGGGGAGGTGCGTTCGTCGGCGAAAATGATCTCCAGACCGCGATTCAAGAAGGCCAATTCCCGCAGACGGCTGGCGATGGTGTCATAGTCGAACACGGTCGTTTCGGTGAAGATGGCCGCGTCGGGCCAGAAAACGATGGTGGTACCGGGCTTCTTCGCCGGCTTGCCCTTGGCCACCCGACGCCGTGGTTTGCCTCGCTCGAAAGACTGCAACCATACGAAGCCGTCTCGTCTCACCTCGGCGTCGAGACGTATCGAGAGGGCGTTCACGACCGATAGACCGACACCATGGAGTCCACCTGACACCGTGTAGGCGCCAGCCTCGAACTTGCCGCCGGCGTGCAGTTTGGTGAGGACGGTGGTGAGGGCGGATTCCTTGGTCTTTGTGTGGGTGCCCACCGGTATGCCCCGCCCGTTGTCGACGACCCGCACTCCCCCATCGGCAAGGATGGTCACCTCGATGCGAGTGCAGAATCCCGCCATCGCCTCGTCGACCGAGTTGTCGATCACCTCCCACACAAGATGGTGGAGCCCCCGCGGTCCGGTGGTCCCGATGTACATGCTCGGGCGCTTGCGGACCGGGTCCAGACCTTCGAGGACGGTGATGTCCTTGGCTTCGTAACTGCCGTTGCGGGGGGCCGTCACCTGTGGGTTCCTCCAGAGGGAAAAAGGGCAGCAAAAAGAGGCGTTTTGGGGGGATTTACAACCTTGTAAGTATAGGTCGGAGTCACACTTTCGCCGAATCTCAAGTGGCTCACTGGTCAGCCTTTTCGGGGCCTCGGACGGACCCGAATCGCCTCCACCACCGCCGGCCCTAGACGTTCGTCAAGGCGGCGTTGGAGGTCCGACACTGCGTACTTCAACAGCGGAATGGAGGCTGATTCGGCCTCCACCACCAGCTCGCCTTCCTTCAAGAGGATCGGACGGCCGTGAGTGGCGAACAACTCCCCGGCCAAGACCTCCCACTCCGCCACCAGCTGCTCGAAGGTGTTGACTCCCGCCAACCCCAAACTGGCCAGCAGCCGATCGATTTCGGCGGAGAGAGGTGTCATGTCGGTCATGAGATCAGGCCCGGCATGACCCTCCAACGGTGTCCGGAGATGGGCACGTCTTCGGGCCGCGCCGAGGTGATGAGCGTTTGGGCAAGAGGAAGCGCCCCCACCAGTCGCGCCGAACGGTCGGGGTCCAGCTCGGAGAAGACGTCATCGAGCAGCAGCACCGGGGGCGAGCCGGCGGCTACCGTCACCGCCTGGTGGGCAGCGAGGCGAAGGCTCAGAGCCAAAGCGCGCTGCTCCCCCTGACTGGCGTGAAAGCGCGAATCGTGACCGTCTAGGGAAAACCTTGGCTCATCGCGATGCGGCCCGGAAGTCGTCTGTCCCCGTTCTAGGTCGGCCCGGCGACAGGCCGTCAGGGCGCCAAGCAGCCGGGTGGCAAACTGTTCGCCACCGACGGCCGGGTCGATCTCCCCCCCCCACGACGATTGATATGACACGGTCACCTCGCTATCACGGCCGGCGATGCTGGTGTAGCACTGCCCCCATTCGGTTTGGAGAGCACGGACTACCGACGCTCGCCTTTCCATCACTCTGCCACCCGCCTGCGACACGCGGACGTCCCAGACCTCCAGGGTGGCCTGATCGGCTCCTTCTCTCCGACTCTGCCGAAGAAAGGCGTTTCGCTGCTTGAGCGCCCTCTCGAACTCGTGTTGGTCGAGCCCGGCCGCCGGCCAGAGTTGAACGGCGACCTCGTCGAGGATCTGCCTGCGCACCCCTGGACCCCCCTTGACGATATCGAGGTCTTCAGGCAGGAAGGGAATGGCGCGGAGGTAGCCAAGCAGGTCGGTCAAGCGAGCAAGGCGCTGGCGGTTGACCAGGACGCGGCGCCGACCGGCTGCCGACAGCTCGAACTCCAGTAGCGACACCGAGCTCCCCCGCTCCACCTCGGCTCGAATGACCGCCGAATCGGCCCCGTGGGCGATGAGCGCTTGCTCGGGAGCCGACCGAAACGACCGAGTCGAAGCGAGGAAGCCGACCCCCTCGAGCAGGTTGGTCTTCCCGGCTCCGTTGGGGCCGAGCAAGATGTTCACCCCCTCCGCCGGCTCGAACCGCAAGGCGTGGTAGGAGCGGAAGTCCGCCAGCTCCAGCCACAGCAGGCGCATCAGACGCGCACTGGCATGAGGACGTAAACGAACTCCTCTTCGCCGACTCCTTCGATGACGCTCGGTTTCATGCTGTCGAGCACCTGCAGACGGACTCGCTCGCTGCGAATGACATTCACCCCGTCCGCCAGGTAACGGGGGTTGAAGGCAATCTGAGCCTCACCCTCCCCTTCGTACTCGCCGGCAATATGCTCGACTTCCCCACCGACGTCTTGGCGGGTCACCGTCACCTCGATCCCGCCTTCAAAAAGCTTGAGGCGAACGGGGATGTGATCCTCGGCCACCAACGCAGCCCGACCGAGGGCTTCGAGGAAGGCCTCCCGTTCGACCACCACGCGGCGAGGGTAGTTCTCGGGAAGCAGAGACCGATATTTCGGAAAGGCCCCCTCGATCAAACGCAGGCGCAGCACCCCACGCTCGGAAGCGAATACGGCCTCTCGCGGCTGTATCGATATTGTCATGCTCGGCGCACCCACGGCTCTCGCCAGTTCTCGCAAGCCCCGAGCCGGAACCAGAGCGCTGGTAGGAAGGCTGGTTGCCGCCATATCCCGCACGGCCAGCCGGTAGGAGTCGGTAGCCACCAACCGTAGCTCATCTCCTCCGCTCTCGAAAAGGACCCCGGTGAGGATGGGCCGGCCGGCGTCCGTCGACGCCGCCACCGTCACTTGGGCGATGGCAGCCGCCAGTTGGTCGCCATCCACCGCAATTCCCCCCCCCCCTACCTCTCCCAGGTCGGGGAAATCAGCCAGAGTGAGCGGCCGGAGAGTGAATCGAGGTCCCCGCCCAAGGATCTCTATCTCGGTGTCGGTAGCACCGATCGTCACCGCGCCCGCCGGCATCCTCCGGATCGCCTCGGTTGCCAGGCGTGCCGGGATCACGACCGACCCCTCCTCGAGGACCTCCACCTCGGTCGAGGTTCGGATCGTCACCTCCAGATCGGTACCAGTGACCCGCACTTGTCCGCCCCGTACGTCGCAGAGGACACCCTGCAAAACGGGCAGAGCTGAACGTGATCCAACTGCCCGGTTGGCGCGAGTGAAGACATCGGCCAGGTCGTCTCGGTCAGCTCTGATGCGCACGTTGTGGTTTTCCCTTCTCTGCCTGCTTCTGCTCTTTAATGGTTAGAGAGTATTAGAAGTAGTAGGGGGATGTGGAAATGTGAAGAACAGGAGAACCGGCCGTCGGGCCTTGAGTTTCGCGTCCACAGCGTTTCCACACCCTCTGGACAAGTACAGCGGTGCTCCACAGGCGATGAGAAAGGGGCTGTAGGGATGTGGAGACCGAGTCATCTTTTCCGCAAGCCCTGCGACAAGAAGGTGACCCGCTCGTAAACGGTGTGGTCGGTACGAAGCAGCCTATTGACCTTCTCGAGCGCGTGGATGACGGTGCTGTGGTCGCGGCCCCCGAACAGGGCCCCGATGCGGGGTAGGGAGAGTTCGGTCTGCTCCCGCAGCAGGTACATGGCCACTTGCCGGCAAAGCACCAGAGGTTGACGACGGCTCGGTCCAGCCAGGTCGTCAGGGGTGAACCCGTACGATTGCGCCGTTTGCCGAATGATCTCATCGGGCGCCACCGGGCGATCCATCTGCGGCGTGAGCTCACCCAACACCTGCTGTGCCATCGCCAGGGTGATGTCTTGGTCGTTCAGGGCCGCGTATGCCGTTACTCGGGTGAGGGCACCTTCGAGCTCCCTGATGTTGTTGGAGTGCATCTGCGCCATCAGTTCGAGAACCTCGTGAGGAACCGGGCGGGCGGCGAACTCGGCGTTCTTGCGCAGGATGGCGATCCGGGTCTCGACGTCAGGGGGCTGGATATCGGTGAGGAGCCCCCACTCAAACCGGCTTCGTAGTCGGTCTTCCAGGGTGGAGAGGTGGCGGGGATGGCGGTCGGAACTGATGACCATCTGCTTGCCGGACTCGTACAAGCTGTTGAAAG
>CAYUKI010000095.1:0-7884 GCA_964445235.1 uncultured Acidimicrobiia bacterium
CGAGCGCATCCGAACCTATTTTACCTGGCTGAATACGACGACCTCTTCGACGGGCTCAACCTCATCGAGCACCAACGCCAGCGGGGCTGCGAAGGGCAGCAGCCATCCCACCCAAGTGGGGAAGTCGGTCCGCCAGGCGATTCCGAAAGCGCGAGGGATGTGCCCTTGCAGGAAGGCTCCCAACCGCCGGGCGTCGACGATCTCCACGTCGTCCGGTAAGGCCGCCAGTGTGGTGGCAGACAGCTCGGGGGGGGGCCGGTAGTCAAAAGGTGCTGGGCCGGACGCGTTGATGCCACCCATGCGGCCGTAATAGGTTGGAAACGGCCGCAGGTTGGCGAGTTGGGCCTCGACGAACGACTCGGCGTTGGCGGGTTTGAGGGTGGGGTTGGTGAGCCGCTCGGCACCGATCGTCGACGTGGCGGGGCCAGCCGGACCGATCGAGCAGAACGAACCGGCTCCATGGGTGGGACAAATCGCCACGTCATCGGGAAGGGAGGCAAGCCGTCGGAGACTGCCGAACTGGAGGCGCCCGAGCTGGCGGGCTCGGTCGAGACCGAGCAGATCGCTGCGACCGGCCGAACCGACCAGCAGGCTGCCGCCCGAGAACAGGGCCACCGGTCGCCCTTCCGCCAAGAGCAGGTAGGAGACGTGCTCGGGGGTGTGCCCAGGGGTGTGAATCGGTCGGACGGTCAGGTCGGCTTCGCCGAATTCTTCGAGGTGGAATGCCGGTTGGAAGGGGAAGTTCGCTCCCGATCCGGCCGGAAGGACCAGTTCGGCCCCCGTACGCTGGGCGAGGTGGAGGCCTCCCGAGAGGTAGTCGTTGTGCAGATGGGTTTCCAACACCCAACCCACCTCGACCCCGGCCTCGGCGGCGCCTTCGATGAACCTCTCGATGTCGCGTTGGGGGTCGATGACGATGCCTATACCCGAGTTGGCGACCAGGTAGCTCGAATCTCCCAGTGATGGGGTGGGGAAGACGGTGACATTCATCCGACAGGAGGGCCGACTAGTTCAACCGGCTCAGTCGACCCGGAACGGTGCTTGCGTGTCGATGTCCCCGACGAAGTCGGGGAGGCCGGTGTGGCCCATGGCCTGGCGGAGACCGAGGCTTTCCCCCAAGTGGTACCAATAGTGGTAGATGGTCCGGTGCATGAGGTTTCCGCCCGTGAACGTCACGTTGCCCATGGCGCGCGGCTTAAGGAGATCGTCGTTGGTCAGCCCGTCGAGGAAAGGATCGCTGGTATCGGCCACCTGCTGCCATATCTCCCACATCTCGGCGAGTGACGGGGTAACCGGCGCGCAGCCGTAGCAAAACTCGTCGTTCAACCTTGGTACGAGGGGCTCTCGACCCTGGAGCCGCCAGATCCAGTAGCGCTGCTCTTGCCAGGCGAGATGGCCGACCGTCCACGAGATCGAGTTGGCCGGTAGGACCCGGCGTTGGCCGTCCGCCTCGGTCAGGCCCTCGAGACCTCGGCGGAATTCGCTGCGAGTGAAGCGCAGTTGATCGACGAGGGGGTGGGCCACACCCCCATGATGCCACGGGTCCGGCCGGTCAGACGCCGACGTCGCGTTTCCGGAAGCCGAACACGGCCAACGCCAGCATCAGCAAGGCGACTAGGGCGAGCACCAGAGCATGAACCGGGTTGAGGCCCTGCACCAACAACTCGGACGACCCGTAGTAGTAGAAGGGTGAGACCTTCTGAAAGGGTTCCAACTCGGTGACGATGCGGGCCAGCGAGTCGAGCAGGAACCCCGCTACCGACCCTGCCGCCACCGCTCCGAACGCCGGGCCCCGCGATCCAAGCGTCGCTCCGACCACTAATGCGATCCCTCCGAAGACGATCCCCAGCAAAACCGCCGAAAAGCTTCCGGCCAGGTAACGAGCCGCCGGGATGCCGAGCCCGAACAGCGCGTCACCGGCGAGCAGGCTTGCCAGCAAGGCGCCACCCAGAACTGTCATCACCACTGCCATCGCCGCGAACTTCTCGATCACGAGGCGGCTTCGGGAAATGGGGTTGGCCAGCAAGATGTCGATTGTGTTGTCCTCTTCCTCACCTGCGATGGCCCGGGCTCCGAGGGCGGCGGCATAGATGGTGAAGACCATCGGAACCACCCAGCCGAAGCTGCGGCTGTTGAGGTAGCCGGCGGCGGAGAAGAGATCGCCGGCCGCATCCACTCCAAAGACGGCGAGGAGTGCAGGGGGAAACCGGTCGATCAGTTCGCCGATCTCCTCCTGTTGGTCTTGGATGAACGGCCAGAAGGCGTCGAGAAAGATCACGTAGGCGGCGATCCCCCCCACCCACCAGAAGAGGGAGCGCCGGCGATCTCTCAGCGACTTGGAGAACACGCTATTGAGCAAGGTCGTCTCCCCGGTAGTGGGCCAAGAACATCTCTTCCAGGTCCGAACCCTGACTGACGACGTTCACCACCTCATACCTGGCGATTGCCTTCACCAAGGCATCCACAGAGCCCACCACCGTGCATATCAGCCGGTCGCCATCGATGTGTAGGTCTCGCACATTCGGCACCGAGGAGAACTCGTCGAGAGGCACGGGTCGCCCAAAGGTGACCTCGAACCTCCACAGGGCCTTCTGCGCCAACTCATCCAAACGCTCCACCGCCACCAGGCGGCCCTCCCGGATGATCCCCACCCGGTCGGCCAGCTTCTGGACGTCCGACAGCACGTGAGACGAGAAGAAGACGGTGGCGCCACCCTCCCGGGCCTCGGCGAGGATTCGGAAGACCTCATGCTGGACTAGTGGGTCGAGGCCAGCGGTGGGTTCGTCGAGGATGATGAGCTCAGGCCCGTGCATGAGCGCCTGCACCAGCCCGACCTTCTGCTTGTTGCCTCTGGAGAGGTCCCGGACGGGTCGGGTGAGGTCGAGATCCAAACGCTCGGCGAGGTTTCGGCCATTGCCCAATGACCCCTTGCCGCGCAGATGGTCAAAGTAGGTCAGTAGGTCCTCACCGGTGAGGTTCTCGTAGAGGTCGAGCTCACCCGGTAGGTATCCGATGCGCCGGCGCACGGTGAAGTCCACCGGGTCGGTCGACAGGACTCGGAGCCGTCCCGAAGTTGGACGAAGCAAGTCGAGCATCAGCCGGATGGTGGTGGTCTTACCGGCTCCGTTCGGCCCGAGATAACCGAACAACTCCCCGCGCCGCACCTCGAGGTCGAGGTCGACCACGCCCCGGGCCTTCCCGTAGGACTTGGTCACCTTTTCGAAAACGACCACCGCCTCGATGTTCCCCGGTGGTCGTTGGTCGCTCATGGACGTCATCGATGCAGGTCCGTTCTACCACGGCGCCTCACGCCTTCCGTTGCCGCCGGTAATTTCTCCCATGGCGGAGGTGGCAACTGCTCGGCGTGCCGAAATTGAGGTCGCACTCCGTCGGATCGTGGCCGATTTGGAGGAAGAGTAATTTCGGTGCGCTCAGACCCCGGCGTCGGCAACGATCCGCTCGAGCACCAGGAGGTTGGCCACTGCGTCTTTGGGATCGGTCGGGACGGGCCCGCCGTCTCGAATAGCGCGCGAGAACGAATCCGCCTGGATCCCGTATTGGTCGGCGGCCTCGATCTCATAGACGGCCATTTCGGGAGCGACAGGTGGGTCACCGCCCCAGAAACGAAGAATTCGGGTGGGTAGGTCCGGTGGAATGTTGTACGGGATCTCGACCAGCAGTCGGCCGGCGGTACCCACCAGGTGCACACGCTGGTCGTCCTCGAGCTGAGTCGAGCAGGTGAAGGTGGCATGGCGGCCACCGAAGTCGAGGATGGCCGATGTGATGACATCGGTGCCGAAGACGTTGTCACGCCGGATGGCTGCCTTGACCGCGGTCGGCTCCGACCCGAACAGCATCCGGGCAACGTTCACCGGGTAGCAACCCACGTCCATAAGGGCGCCGCCGCCATACGCGGTGATGTTCCGGATGTTGGCCGGATCCACGTTGCGATAAGAAAAGAACGACTGAAGGGCCATCAGTTCCCCGATCACACCCTCGTCGAGCAGTCTTCGCACCGTGACCCACAACGGATGTAGCCGGTACATGAACCCCTCCATGAGCCTCACGCCGGCACGCTGGCAAGCCTCGATCATGCGACCTGCCTCGACGCTGCCCATGGCCAGCGGCTTCTCGCACAACACGTGCTTGCCCGCCGCTGCTGCGGCCATCGTCCATTCGGTATGCAGGTGGTTGGGCAACGGGATGTACACGGCCTGAATATCGGGGTCGGCCAGTAGGTCCTCATATGAGCCATAGAACTTCTCGATACCTAGGCGCTTCGCCGTCGCCGCTGCCTTCTCGACCGACCGTGAAGCAATCCCGTGGACCAGGCTCAGCTCCGAGCGTTGCATGGCAGGGATCACCTTCTGGATGGCGATGTTGGCACAGCCGAGTACACCCCATCGGACCCCGTTAGACACCCGTGATCACATCCTCTCTGAAGTCTTCTATCTCTGTTACCGACAGCCGAACGGGATCGTCATCACCCGTGCAGCTGGGCAAGCTCCGTCTGGGTCATCTCGGTCGGTTTCTTACCGAGAATGATCATGCCCAGGACCTGGTCGGTGGTGACCTCGTTTTTGTTAACGGTTCCCACGATCTTCCCGTGGTACATGACGCTGATACGGTCGGCCAGGTCGAAGACGTCGTGAATGTCGTGGCTGACGAGGAAGATGCCGATTCCCTGGCTCTTCAACTGCCTGATCAGATCCCTCACTTGGGTGGTCTCGGCCGGCCCTAGCGCCGCGGTGGGCTCGTCCATGATGAGGACTCTGGCATTGAAATGGATCGCCCGGGCGATGGCCACGGCCTGGCGCTGGCCGCCCGACAACGACTGCACCGGTTGTTTGAACCCTGCGAAGTTGGGGTTGAGACGCTTCATCACCTTGCGGGTGGCGTCCTCCATGGCCGAGTCGTCGAGAGTTCCCCAGCTCGTCATCAACTCCCGCCCGAGGAAGACGTTCGAAGGGGCATCGATGTTTTCGGCCAGGGCCAGCGTTTGGTAGATCGTCTCGATCCCCAGTGGCTTGGCGTCTCTGGGCGTCGCGATCGTCACCGGCTTACCGTCGATGAGGATCTCGCCCGAGTCGGCCTTGTGGGCACCGGAGAGAGCCTTCATCAGCGTGGACTTACCGGCGCCGTTGCCGCCGACGACGCCCATCACCTCGCCAGCGTAAAGGTCGATGCCGACGTCATCGACGGCCTGGACGCCGCCAAAGGCCACGCGGATGTTCCTCATCTCGACCAGGGGAATTCGATCCGTCACGTTCGCACTCCGAGCTACCTGGCACGTCGTCGGTTGTATGTGTCGAGGCCCACAGCAATTACCAGCACGGTCCCGGCCACGATATCTTGGATCGGCGACTGCAGGCCGATGAAGCTGAGTCCATATGAGAGCGCGGACATAACGAAAGCGCCCAACACCGCCCCGGGAATGGTGCCGATGCCGCCGGCCAGCGACGTGCCGCCGACGACCGAAGCTGCGATAACGTAGAGCTCGTAACCCTGCCCCAGGTCCAGGGTCGCACCGTCGAGGCGAGCAGCGGCAATCGACGCGCTGAGGCCACACAACATGCCAATCAAGATGTAGTTCTTCATGATTGTCCACCGGGTGTTGATACCACCCAACTCAGCCGCCTCTGGGTTGCCGCCGATGGCGAACACATAGCGGCCGAAGCGCCGCCTGGTGGCAATGAAGTTCATCCCGATCGTGACTGCGATCAGGACCAACACCGGCCAAGGGACGCCCGCCTCGATGCGCAGACCTTCTTCCGGCACCACGATGTCGTTGGCCTCCGCGTATTGGCGAACGAGGCCTGGGGGCCATAGGTAGCTGTTGAATACCCAGACCACCGAAAGCACCAGGGCGCAGCCGACGGTGCCGACCAGCAGCTCGGCCCACATTGGGCGAACCGGGAAGCCGAACCTTCGTCGCTGCCTCCTGCCGGAGGTAAGTAGTCCGACTATGGCGAGGCAAAAGGCTCCGCCCACCACCCAGCTGGCGGTTCCCCCGATGGAACCCCGGGGACCGCCCCCGAGGAGCCGGAAGGTGGGATCCACCGGCGAGATGGTCACACCGCGGGTGATTGCCCAGGTCACCCCGCGAAAGATCAGAAGGCCGCCGAGAGTGACGATGAACGAAGGGACGCCGAGGTAGGCGATGACCGAGCCCTGCAGCCCACCCATGAGGCCGCCCAGGGCCAGAGCGATGGCCAAAGAGATGATCCACATCGCCGGATGATCGAAACCGATCAAGTCCGGCAAGGTTCTGGTCATGAGAACAGCCATCGTCATGCCGACGACGCCGACCAACGACCCGACCGAGAGGTCGATGTTGCGGGAGATGATAATCATGGTCATCCCCGTGGCGATGATGGCTACCGACACCGACTGCACCGCCAGGTTCACGATGTTCACCGGCTGGATGAACCTGCCCTCGGTCACAATCCCGAAGCCGATCAAGATGGCGCCGAGAGCGACCACCATGCCGAAGAGCCGAAGGTCGATCTCCAGGGCCCGCAAGCCCCGGGCCGACGCGGCTACCACCTCAACCTGGGTCGGTGGCGTGTCCGGCGGGTCGGTGGTCGGCACGGCGCTCGACACGTCGGTCATGAGGTCACTCTCATATTCTCATTGAGAAATCGCGCCCTACGCCGGGTAACTCCCCGGGCGCAGGGCGCGTTCTCTCGTTCTCGTCAGGCGCAGGCGCTCACCAAGGCGGTGTCAACATCGCCGGCGCACGCCGCATCTTTCGATATCCAGCCCGTCGAGATAGGCAGGTCGAGGTTGGAAATCGTGATAGCTACCGGGGAGAGCGTGATCGAGTACACGTCGAGGCCCCCCGGGGTCCTGAACACCTGGGCAGTGGACGCCGAGGGTGCCGCATAACCCGGCACGTCGGACGGAACCGTGATGTCGGCCAGCGCCGTCCCGTTGTAAAGCTGGACCGCAACAGCTCCGGCCACCTGGCCCAGCGCTCCGGCATCCTTCCAGACAGACACCAACTGCGTTCCCAGAGCCACCCGGTTCAAGGCCGGGAAGTCGCCATCCTGACCGGTTACCGGCACCGTCCCGGCGAGGCCGACATCCGCCAGCGCCGCAACCACACCGGTCGCCATGCTGTCGTTCTCCGAGAGCACGCCCTGGATGTCGTTGCTGGTGGCCGCCAGGCATGCATCCATCGTGTTGCGTGCGTTTTCCGTGTTCCAGTTGGCGTTGAAGTCCTCGCAACCCGCCGGAATCACGAGTCCCGGGAACTGCTCGAGGATGGGCGTCATGCCGTCACGCAGGAAGGTGGCGTTGGGATCCGCCGGCTCACCCTTGATGATGGCGATGTTGCCTTCGGTGAGCACCTTCGTGAGCTCCTCGGCCATGATCGTTCCGACCCTCTGGTTGTCGAAGGTGATATAGAAAATCCCGGTATCTTCGATGAGCCGGTCGTAGCCGATGATGGGGATGCCCAGGCCCTTGACCTTGTCGATGGCCGGTTTGGCCGCCACGGGATCCTTGGCGAGAAGGATGAGGACATCCATTCCCTGAGCGATCAGGCCGTCGATGTCGGACAGTTGGATTTCGTTCGAGTTGGCCGCGACCGTCTCGATGACTCTGCCGCCGGCCGCCTCCACAACTCTCTTGATCCCCGGCCCATCGCAACACGCCCAGCGTGGCTGGTCGTAGTTGTTCCACGAGATTCCGACGATGAACTCGTCGTCGCCCGCCGCGCCATCGCCGTCGGTAGCACAGGCGGCGAACAGAATGGCGATGACCGGCAAGAGCATCAGCAACTTGCGCATGAGCATTTCTTGAATCCTTCCTCTTGGCGCGATCTCGGCAGTGCCGCGATGCCCGAACGCTAGCCAGCCGGGTCGGACCGTGACGTTCGAG
>CAYUKI010000096.1:0-7875 GCA_964445235.1 uncultured Acidimicrobiia bacterium
CCCCCCCCCCCCCCCCCCCGCCCCCCCCCCCCCCCCCCCCCCCCCCCCCCCCCCATCCCCCCTTTTTGGGGCCCCACAACCCCCCCCTTGGGGTGGTTTTGCCCGCGCCAGAACGGGCCGGGCGGTCCGCACCTAGTCGGGAGGCGCCGGCGTGCTCGGACGAGAAACGACGAACGGCCAGTCGTCGCGGGCCGTCGAGGGGAGGGAGCGAGAAGTCCATCAGTCGCCGTGGCTAATGGGTTGGCGACGTTGATACCTGACGCCGTGGCACCACTACCGGACCGGCAGGAGTCTGCCATACCTCCACGTTGGCACCGAAGTGGTGCCGGATGTTGTCCTCGGTGAGCACTTCGATGGGAGGACCGGCTGCCACGATTCTGCCGCGATCCAACAACAGCAGGCGATGTGCGAACTGGGCGGCGGCAGTTAGGTCGTGGAGGGCGGAGAGGACGGTCAGCTTGCCGCTCAACCGCAACCAATCGACCAGCTCGAGGACCTCCTGTTGATGACCAACATCGAGAGCAGTGGTCGGTTCATCGAGTAGAAGCACGGGGGACTCGGCTGTAATCGAACGGGCGAGGACCGCCCTTTGCAGCTCACCTCCCGATAGCGAGCCGAGCTGGCGACGTTCCAGACCGCTCAGGTCGAGACGTGCTATGGCCGCTGCCGCCACTGCCCGGTCGTGGTCACCTTCGGACGCCAGGAAGCTCAGGTGGGGCGTGCGTCCCAGTAGCACATACTCGGCCACGGTCATGCCGGCCGGCGTTTCCGGATGTTGGGGCACCAACGCCACCAGCCTCGCCCTCCGACGTCTCGACATCGCCGAGATCGCCTCACCGTCGAGCCGGACCTCGCCCGAGAAACCGATGACCCCGGCCACCGCCTTGAGGAGGCTGCTCTTGCCTGCCCCATTCGGACCCACCAAGGACAGCCATTCACCTTCGCCGACCGTGAACGAGACACCGGCGACGGCCTCGTGCCCGTTGAATCGGACTCTCAGGTCCGCGACCGAGATCACAACGACCTCCGGCTCGTTCGTAGCACCGCCACGAAGAACGGGGCTCCACACAGGGCGGTGATCACCCCAATCGGTAGCTCGGCGGGAGCCAGCACGGTGCGAGCCGCCAGGTCGGCTGCGATCAGGAATGCCGCCCCGAGCAAGGCGGCGAGCGGCAACACGGCCCGATATGAGGAACCCACCACCAATCGAATCGCGTGTGGAACGATCACCCCGACGAAGCTGATGAGGCCGCTCACCGACACGGCGGCAGCGGTGCCGAGGGTGGCGGCGCACACGACCCAAAAACGCACCGAGGCAACATGGATGCCGAGCCCGGCTGCCTCCTCGTCCCCAACCGCCAGGGCGTCGAGTAGCCGCCGGTGGAGGAGGATGACCACCAGGCTCACCACCACATAGGGTGCGGCCTGACGGACCTCGGACCACCCGGCGGTGCTCAATCGTCCCAGGATCCAGGCGTAAACCTCCCGCAACGAGTCGTTCTCGCGCTGAAGGATGAAGGTCTGCAGCGCGGTGAAAAACGAGGCGGCGGCCACCCCGGCCAGCACCAAGCTCGTGGCGGTGCGGCCGCCCAGGGACCCTCCCACCAGATACGTGATCACCACGGCCGCTATGGCCCCGACAAAGGCCGCCAGCGGCACCAAAGGCCAACCCGCTGTGATAGCGACGGTGGCCCCGAGCCCGGCGCCGGCCGCCACCCCGAGCAGGTACGGGTCGACCAGCGGGTTCCGAAAGACACCTTGGTAGGCAGCTCCGGCTGTCGCCAGGGCCGCCCCGACCAAGGCTCCCAGGGCGACCCGAGGAAGTCGCAACTTGAAGAGAATCGCCCGAGTCCGATCTTCTCCCCCCCCCTGGATCGCCTCCCATAGCTCGGTCGGCCGCAGCCCGGCAGGTCCGATCATCGTTCCGGCCACGGCCACCAACAAGAGGACTGCGATCCCCGCCGCCAGCCAGGTCGGCGCAAGATAAACCGACCGTGGACCGGATTGTTGGTCGATGGCAGCCGACCGTGAGGCTTTCAGCCGGGCACCCCCGTCTTGACGGCGGCCGCCACCGTCTCGAGGAAGTCCACGACGCGGGGACCCCATCGAGAGGCGACATCGTCATCCAACTCCAAAATGGCGCCGCTCTGCACGGCCGTCAGGCTGTCCCAACCCTCTCGCTGCGCCACGGTGGCGGCGTTCTGGCCACAACACTTGGTGTCGGCCAGGAAGATGAAGTCGGGATCCTGGGCCAGAATGAACTCGGCAGAGAGTTGCGGATATCCGAAACCGTCGGCATCGGCCGGGTCGGCGATGCTCCGTAAACCGAGCAGGCCGTAGATCTCACCGATGAAGGTCGACGAGGCGACAGTGAAATAGCTGGCGTCAAGCTCGTGGTAGTAGGTGAGAAGGCGTTCGCCGGGGGGGGGAGGAGCGGCCGTGACCCCGTCGATCTCGTCCGCCATCGCGGCGACCAATTGAGAGGCTGCCTCTAGGTTGCCCGTCGCCGCCCCGAGCTGTTCGATCTGGGCATAGGTGTCATCCAGCGACGCTGCCGCCCCTTGGATCAAAAGCGGCACGCCGATCACCTCCAAGCCGGCGCCCAGATCGTCGGGGGCGAAGGAGGCGACGACCAGATTCGGTTGCATAGCTGCGATCGCCTCGAGATTGGGGGTGATACCTGACAAGTCGGTCCGCGGCACCGACTCGGGGTAGTTGGAGGCGTCGTCGACGGCCACCACCTGCGGTCCGGCTCCTATCGCGAAGAGGATCTCGGTGGCCGTGGGGGACAGCGAGATGATCCGGGCCGGCCGAGCCTCGATCCGGACGCCTGCCACTTCGACGGGGAAACCATCATCCGCCGTCGTTGTGGTCGCAACCGTCGTCGTAGCCGGAACCGCCGGAGTGGCCGGTTGGGCGGACGGTCCACAAGCCGCCAGCACGAACAAGGTCCACAGGAATTTCCTCCCAAACAAAGCATCCTCCTTGGCGGAGGATGAAGGGGGCTCGGTCCGACCTCTCGGTCGAACGAACTGACGCCTTCATCCGAGGTCGTTCGTTGCCGGGAGGTCAGGCGACCTGGCTCAGCCGAGGTTGATATCGGCATGACAGTTGCGGGACAGCGCCGGATTCGCACCGGACTTCGCTGACCGAACGGCACCCAGCGGTTGGCCGCCGGGTACTGCCGAGTATAGGCCGCTAGACCGCGACGGCGGTGAGCCGGCGCTCGAGCAACGACCGGTCAGCCTTGCCCGGTGCCGAGGGTGGCCCTCAGCTCGAGGGTCGCGCCGTCGCGAACGACACCGAGCACCACGACGGAACCAGGTGGCAAACTTTGGACGGCGGCCGCCAAGTCGATCATCCCTTGCACCGGCACGCCGTCGACCGACACAACCAGATCGCCAGGTTTCAGGTCGGCGGCCTCGGCCGCCGATCCCGGTACCACCTCTTCGATAAGCGCGCCGGCCTGTCCGAGCTCGGGGTCGGTACCGGACACACCAAGGAAAGCCCGCTCAATCGGCTCGCCGGCCACCAAATGATCTGCCACCTCGTTGGCGACAGTGATCGGCACGGCAAAGCCAACCCCTTGGTTGCCGCCGGTGACAGAGAAGATCGACACGTTGATCCCGATGACCCGACCCAACCGGTCGGCGAGCGGGCCACCCGAGTTTCCCGGATTGATGGGAGCGTCGGTCTGAATCAGGGATCTGGCACCCCCCCCCTCGGGAAGGGAGCGGTTGACGGCGCTGACGTAGCCAACCGTCACGGTCTGATCGAGGCCCCACGGGCTGCCGAGGGCGATGGCCATCTGACCGACCCGTGGTTCTTCGCCCACGGCCAGCGGAGCGGCCGGCAGTCCGGTCCGATCTATCTCCACGACGGCGATATCGGTGCGGGTATTCGCTCCCACCACCCGCCCTTCGACCCTCTCGCCATCGGCGAGGCGGACGGTCACCTGCTCAGCGCCATCCACGACATGGGCGGCGGTGAGGATGAGACCGTCGGAGTCATATATGAAACCCGACCCGCCTCCCAAGTTGGTCTCGATGGCCACGAGGGAGGGAAGGAGCGCCTCGGCGACGTCGGCAGCGGGCTCATCCGAGGTGATCGGAACGCTTGCGACATCGATCGACGTGGTAGCCGCAGAGATCGTTGTCGTCGGCCCTTCGGCAGGGTCGTTTCGCACGAACAACCACCCTGCCCCGACTCCGGCCGCAAAGAGGGCGGCGGCCGTCAGCGCGATACCCCAGCTCCTCCAACGGCGCGGCGCGGGCGGTGGAGAAACGGGCAGCGTTTCCTCAGGGTTAGACATTTCGATCAAGAGAACCTCCGTTGGATATGGGTCCAAAATAACGGTGCCGCGCTAAGGAGCGAGTAAAGGTCATGTTGGCTGGGGAGGCCGTACCGGCGGGACGCCGTGATCGCCCGATCCCACCGGAACCCACAGGGTTGCAGTAGTCCCACCCTCGGAGGGTGAGTCGATCGCCAGCTGGCCCTGATGCGCTTCGGCCACCTGGCGGACGATGGTCAAACCGAGCCCGGGTTGGGGCTTTTCGGAATCGAACCCCGGTCCCTGATCGCGCACGGCCACGAACGCCCATCCATTTTCCGTTCCGCTCCAGACGTGGACATCCCCACCCTCCGGCGAAGCCCTGATGGCGTTGTCGACGAGATTGGCGAGTGCCCTGGTCAAGCTGAGTCGTTCACCGCTGAGACGAGCCCGCCGCGCAGAGGTCGTCAAGCGAATTCCCGCGGCGGAGGCCGCCGCCTGTTCGCCCTGGCTCAACTCGGCAACCAACTCGGCCATATCTACCTCCACTTTGGCTGCCTGACCGGCTTCCAGACGAGCGGCGGAAAGCAAGCCATCGATCATTGAGCCCATTCGCTCAGCCGACCTGCCGACAATCTGCCCGGTCGCCCGCCAGTCATCGGCCGTGGCGTCTTCGTCGGCGAGCGTCACTTCGACATTGGTGCGGATGACGGCCAGGGGGTTGCGCAGATCGTGAGAGGTGTCGGCCAGGAAGCGCCTTTGGGACCGAAATGCCGCGTCCAGTCGCTCCAGCATGCCATCGAAGGTGGTAGCGAGTCTCGTCAGTTCGTCGTCGGGTCCTTTGAGCCCGATTCGCCGGGATAGATCGGTGGCTTGGATATCGGCCGCAACCGCTGCGATCCGCGCCACCGGCCGCAGGGCTCTTCCCGCCACTATCCAGCCGATGAGGAGGGAAACCAGGAACACCCCGGTCAGCGTCCACACCGAGTACCTCTCGAGCAAGTCGAGTGCGTTTTCTCGGACCGCCCGCTCGAAGGGAATCAACTGGGCGACCGGCACGGGGATCTCCACGTAGATGTCGCCGATCCGGACGATTCCCGGTTGGACCAGGACTGCCGCCTCCGAAGGCTCCGAGAGCGCTCGTCGTAAGCCGACATAGATGGCCCCGACCACCATGGAGGCGATTACAAACAGGACCGAGGAGTAGAGCAGCGAGAGGCGAAAACGAACCGAGCGCGCCCACTGCGGAATCCTCATGCGTTCAAAACGTAGCCGCGGCGCGGGATGGTGTGGATAAGGGCAGGGTCGCCGAGCTTCTTGCGCAGATTCGACAGGGTGACTCGCACGGTATTGGTGAAAGGATCGGCCATTTCGTCCCAGACGTGCTCGAGGAGTGTTTCCTGGGAGAGCACTGCACCCGGCTTCGTCATGAAGTATTCGAGCAGGGCGAATTCCTTGGGGGTCAGTTGCAGGACACGTCCTCCCCGCCGGGCATGGAAGCGAATCGGATCGAGGTTGAGCTCCCCGACTTGGAGGATCGGAGGGGTCCGTTCGTCCCGGCGCAAGAGGGCCCGCGTCCTCGCCGCCAACTCGACGAACGCGAACGGTTTGATGAGATAATCATCGGCCCCGGCGTCCAGGCCCGACACCCGATCCTCGATCGTGTCGCGAGCTGTCAACATGATGAGCTTGGGTCGGAAGCCTTCCAGAGTCTTGATGACTCCATCGGCGAGTTGCCGGCAGAGCTCGCGGCCCGACACCCCCGGCAGATTCCAATCGATGCACACCAAGTCGTAGGCGTTCGAGAGCAACTTGTCGGTGGCTTGATCTACGTTGTGAGCAACGTCGACTGCATAGCCCTCCTTCCGGAGGCCTTTGGCTACCGCCGCCGCCAGATCAACCTCGTCTTCAACCACTAGGAGGCGCATAAGTACCTAACGGGACAGTAACGGGACCCACATCAAGGAAAGTTCAAGCCGCAGGGCTCCGGGCCCCCGGCCAAGTTCAAGCCGCAGGGCTCCGGGCCCCCGGCCAGGTAAGGTCGCACTCATGGCGCCATCCCTCCGACCGCGGGCCGATCGCCGTCGGGTCGAGGACATGTTGGTCCGTTTCGTCGACATCCCCTCGGTGAATCCGGCCTTGGACGATGGCACCGGTGAGGCCGCCCTGGCCAACGCCCTTTTCGCCGAGCTGAAGCAGGCCGGTTTCTCGCCGAGCCGTCATCGGGCTGCTCCTGCCGGCCGTGACAACATCAGCGTGCTGCTGGAAGGTGAGCCCGAATCGCCCCTGCTCATGTGGGAGGCCCACACCGACACGGTGGTGCCCTCCGGCAAAGCCCAGACGCGGGCGGTCCTCGACGGCGGCCGCGTCTACGGGCGGGGCTCCTGTGATACCAAGGGCTCGCTGGTCGCCATGATCGAAGGACTGCTCCTGCTGGCGACCGACCCTCGGCCAAGAGCTCGGGTGTTGTTCACCACCTCCATCGATGAGGAGGTGGGTGGACAAGGAGCAGTGGCGATCGTCGCCGATCATCCCGACATCGACATGGCGGTGGTCGGCGAGCCGACCGATCTCGAAGTGGCGATTGCCCACAAAGGAGTCCTTCGGCTCCAGATCACCACACTCGGGGTGCCGGCCCACTCCTCCAAACCTCACCTCGGGGTCAACGCCATCCACCGTATGTCCAAGGTGCTCGACGCCCTGGAGCATGATTACATCCCCACGCTCGCTGCAGTCGATCACCCTTTGGTCGGGCCCCCGACAATCAGCGTCTCAACCATCAAAGGCGGAACGGCTGAAAACATCGTCCCGGCTTCGTGCACCATCGTCATTGACCGGCGTCTCAACCCGGGCGAAGATCCTGACCAGGTGGTGGCTGCCATCGACCTAGCGCTCGAACCCCTCCAGCGGCAGGGCATCGAGCTCCTCCGGAGCCCGCCGGCTTTCATCATGGCCCCCCTCCACACCTCCCCTGACCACCCGTTGGTGGGAGCCATGCAGAGGGCCAGGGCCCAGGTACTGGGTAAACCTGGTCAACCCATAGGCGTTACCTACGGCACCGACGCCAGTTGTTTCGCAACTGCCGGGATTCCGTGTGTGGTATTCGGCCCCGGCAACATCGATCACGCCCATAGCGACGAGGAGTGGGTGGAGGTAGAAGACACCGCCCTCGCCGCCGAAATCCTGGCTGCCTCGGCACGGGACCCAGGCGTCTCCCGAGTTTTACAGCCAACCTGAGCCCTCCCGGTGGCGGTCTCGACTCGACTACCAGGAAGGGTTGTAGGTTTGGCCGTCCGCGACACCGCATGCGGGGTCGGCGGCGTAGGTAGTCGCCCCAGCGGCGACGTCCCGCAGGTAGAAGCAGGTGCCGGAGCTGCTCATCCCTGACAGGAACACTTCTTGAGGAGCGGCGTGCACATGGATGTAGATGACGCCTTCTGCAACCGGAGTGTCGCCGGTGGCCCATGTGAGCGCAGGCTCGATCGCCTCCATGACGGCGGCGTTGTCCAAATATTGGCCCTGATCGGCGAGGACGACCGAAGCGGTGGCGAAGGCCGTGCGCATGTCGGCCTGCAGGGCCCGGTGGGCGGCGTTACGTCTCGCCC
>CAYUKI010000097.1:0-7841 GCA_964445235.1 uncultured Acidimicrobiia bacterium
GGACCTGCCCGATGGCATAGAAGGCGTTGGCGGCGAACGCCTCGGTGTTGCTCAGCCCGGCGTCGAGCAGGAACAGGGTGTTGATGCCCCAGATGAACGACGCCGCCAAGGTCGTCAGCAAAGTGAGACGTAGGTAGGTCCGTTGGACCAGGCGGGCGGCGTCGGTCACCGAATCACCAATCTGCGCAACGTGCGCTCAGATGATTCGGGCGGCATTCTCTGGATAGGGTACATTGCCAAGATCACTCCCCCGCCCACGATGTCGTAGTCGTTGATCAAGCTCTCACCGCCACACTGTCCGGGTCATAAAGCGGACGGATCGAAGCCACCACCGGGTAGCGAGTGCCGGCGATCTCCACCTCCCAGACGGCGTCCGCCATGTAAGAGTTGGTGATCGGTTCGCCGGCTTCGATCATTGCCAGTCCCACCGCCCCCCCCAACGTGAAGCCGTAGGAGGCTGCCCGCACATAGCCGACCGGGGCACCGTCGCGGTAAACGACCTCGGCGTGGAACATCAGCGGGCGGGGGTCCTTGACGAGGATTTGGACGAGCCGCCGACCGAGCGCTCCCTCTGCTTTCTTGGCGGCCACCGCTTCTTTTCCGATGAACGGCTCCGGCTTGGAGAGGTCCACCGCAAAACCGAGTCCGGCTTCGAGGACATGGTCGGTGTTGTCGATATCGTGGCCGTAGTCTCGATAACCCTTCTCCATGCGCAGGCTGGCTAGCGCCTTGAGACCGGCGTGGCGTAAGGAAAGGTCGTCTCCTGCCTCGACAAGCAGGTCGTAGACCGAGACGGCCTGGTCGGCGGGAACGTACAGCTCGTAGCCCAGCTCGCCGACGTAGGTGATGCGGATGCAGAGCACCCCGGCGAATCCGATAACGATCTCCCGGGCGGCCCGAAACGGGAATCCCTGATTGGCGATGTCGGTCGAGGTGACGCGCTGGAGGAGTTGCCGGGAGAGTGGCCCCTGCACGTTGATTTGGGCATATCCAGAGGTCACGTCGGTGATCGACACGCGCATGGCGGAGTCGAGGTGGCGTCGTATCCAGGTCTCGACGTGGCGGTGGGCGGTGTCGGTTGCTACCACCCAGAAACGTTGGGCGTCGAGCTTGGTGACGGTGAGGTCGGCCTCGATGGTGGCGGCGTCGTTGAGCCATTGGGTGTATGTGATGACACCAGGCTGACCGTCGACGCGGTTGGCGGAGATGTGTTCGAGCAGGCGGCCGGCGTCCTCTCCCTCGACTCGAAACTTCGACATGAACGACATGTCCATGAGGATCACGCCGGTTCGAGCAGCTTCGTGCTCCTCCCGCCAGTAGGGGAACCAGTTCTGACGACCCCACGACAACCGCTCGACGATGGGCTCGGTCCCCGGTGGGGCGTACCAGTCGGCGCCTTCCCAACCGCTCACCTCGCGGAAGTAGGCGCGCTGGGCAGCTAGCCGCTGGTGGAGGGGGGAGAGCTTCACACCCCGGGCCGTCTGCATCGATCGGGTCGGATAATGACACTGGTAGACCATGCCCAGGGATTCGACGGTGCGAGTCCGGCGGTACTCGGGGTTGGCCTGGTAGGTATGGAGCCGATCTATGTTGATGGCGGTGACATCGACGTCGGGTCGGCCTTCGACGATCCACTGCGCCACCACCCTCCCGATCCCCCCCCCGGTGAGGATGCCGATCGAATTGAGGCCGGCCGCTACGAAGTAGTTCTTCAGCTCCGGAGCCTCGCCCACGATTGGTTGCAGGTCGGGGGTGAAGCTCTCCGGTCCGCAGAAGAACTTGCGAATTCCCTTTTCAAGCGAGATCGGGACCCGGCTCATGGCGGTTTCTACGTACAGACCCATCCGATTCCAGTCGGGAGGCAGCTCACCGAAAGAGAAGTCGTCGGGTACGCCCTCCACTTTCCATGGCGAGCAAACCGGCTCGAACAGTCCGATCAACAGGCCGCCCACCTCCTCCCGGTAGTAGCCATGGGAGGCGGGATCCTCGATGACCGGCAGCGATGCCGAGACACCCGGGATCGGTTCGGTGATCAAGTAGTAGTGCTCGGCTGCCTGCAACGGTATGTTGACGCCGGCTCTTGCCCCGAGCTGGCGGGCCCACATCCCGGCGCAGTTCACGACGTATTCGGCTTCGATGTCCCCGAAGGGCGTGCGCACTCCCTGCACCGCTCCCCCGTGGCTGAGGAACCCGGTCACCGGCACGCCTTCGAGCACTCTCACTCCGCGCCGACGTGCTCCCGCCGCCAGGGACATGGTCACGTCGACCGGGTTGGCCCGCCCGTCCCCTTCGACGAGAAATCCGGCGAGCACGTCGTCGGTACGGGCGAGCGGGAACAGGTCGGCCACCTCCTTGGCGGAGATCTCGTGAACGTTGACGCCGCAATAGCGGTTGAAGGCAGCGACCCGCCGGTACTCCTCCAATCGGTCCGGTTCGGTGGCGAGTTCGATGAAGCCGACCGGCTTGAAGCCGGTCCCGAGCCCGGTCTCGGCCTCCAATCGGGAGTAGAGGTCGCGTGTGTACAGACGCATCCGCGTCGAGGTCTCCGAGGTGGAGCCGAAGGTCACCATGAGACCGGCGGCGTGCCAGGTGCTTCCCGCGGTCAGACGATGCCGTTCACAGAGCACGACGTCGGTCCAGCCGAGATGGGCGAGGTGATAGGCGACACTGGTACCGATCACACCGCCGCCCACCACGACCACCTGGGCGCGATGGGGTACGACCGGTGGGATCGGGGTGGTCAACCCGTCGACTGCGACACCTTGGTCACTGCCCGGACGATCCCGTCGTAACCAGTGCAACGACAAAGGTTGCCCGACAACGCCACCCGGATCTCCTGCTCGGTCGGACTTGGCTCTTGGGCCAGGAGGGCTTTGGCCGAGATGAGCATGCCTGGTGTGCAAAAGCCACATTGCACGCCCCCTTCTTGGAGGAAGGCCATCTGAAGAGGGGTGAGAGCTCCGCCGGTGGAGAGACCTTCGACGGTGGTAATGGCGAAGCCCTCCGCCTGCACCGCCAGGTACGAGCAGGAGTTCACCGGCCGGCCGTCTATCAACATCATGCAGGCGCCGCATTCGGAGTCGTCGCAGCCTTCCTTCGCACCGGTCAGACCCACCTCGTCACGGACGGCGTGGAGCAAGCTGGTGTGGGCGGTCACCTCGATCGGATAGGGGATCCCGTTGACGTGGAGTGTGATCGGGTACCTCATCGTTCACGTACTCCCGAAGGTCGAATCGCTGGCTGGGATGGTTACGTCGTGGCCGTGAGCACGACGAAGGGCGGTCTCGATGGCGCGGCGGGCGATGACTGCGGCCATGGCCCGGCGATATTCCGCCGAACCGCGGACGTCCGAGATGGGTCGCGCCGCTGCCGCGGCAGCATCGGCTGCCGCCTCGACCGCTGCCGCGTTTCCGTCGGTGCCGATCAATGCGGCCTCCGCCGCCTCCGCTCGATGGATCACAGGGGCCAGGGCGGTGATGGCGATGCGGGCATCGGTCACTTTGCCGCCGGCGATGGTGACGAAGGCTCCGGCCCCGACGATGGCGATCTCCATCTGCCGCCGGTATTGAAGGCGCACGTAGGCGCTGCCCGAACCGGGGGGCGGCAACGGTATGTCGAGACGGATCAGCAGCTCATCGGCGGACGCCGAGGTGGTGCCAGGCCCGGTCCAGAGCTCAGCCAGGTTCACACGCCGCGTTCCGCCCGATCGTTTTAGAACGGCCATCGCCCCATGACACAGCAACGGGGCGCCGGTGTCCATTGCCGGCGAGGCGTTCATCACGTTGCCGCCGATGGTGCCGTTGGCGCGGGTGGCGTGCGAACCGACTATTGCCGAGGCGTCGGCCAATCCGGCGAAACTCTTCCGGATCAGCTGGTGCGTCACCAGTGCCTGGTGAGTGACGAGGGCTCCGATGCTGACACCATCCCCGTTCTCCTCGATCTGGTCGAGGCCGGCGATGCGGTGGATGCCGACCAGCGATTCGGGCAGCCGTTGCTTGCCCTGCCGCGCTCCCACCACCAGGTCGGTGCCTCCGGCGATCGGACGCGCCCCCTGGGCGAGGGCGGCGATGGCGTCCTCGACAGTGAGGGCGTTGGTGTAGGTCGACATCGTCACCGGGCGGTTAGCCAAACCCGTTCGGGGGTCATGGGGAGGGAAGCGACGTGGCGTCCAATCACCTTGGCGATGGCGTTCCCTATCGCTCCGGGGGTAGGGACGCTCGGTGGTTCGCCGACCCCTTTCGAGCCCTTGGGTCCGGCATTCGGCGTTTCGACTTCGATCCAGCGGATGTTGATAGCCGGCGCGTCGGAGACCGTCTGGAGCTTGTAGTCCAACAGACCGGGGTTGCGCTGGCGCCCTTCGGCGTCGAAGAGGGTCACCTCGGACAGCGCCTGACCGACCCCCATGATCACTCCGCCGTAGACCTGACCGTCGGCGCCGATCCGATTGATGATCACCCCCGAGTCGTGGGCGGCGGCGATCTCGAGAACCCGCACCACACCAGTAGCGCGGTCGACCTTGACCCGGGCCGCCTGGGTGAAGAGCTGCGGCGCCAGAAACGCCTCGTTGCCGATGACTCCAACGCACCGAGTCGTGTCGACCGGCGGGGCCTCCGGGACTGCCCCGGCACCTTTCCCGATGAGTTGGGTCCCTTCGCCGGCCAGGTCGGCGATGCTTACCGAGATGCCGGGGGAACCCTTGACCCTGATCTCTCCGTCGATGATCTCGAGGTCGTCGCGGTGGGCCTCGAGTTGGTCGGCGGCCAGGTCGAGGAGCTTCTCGCGCACCTCCTGGGCGGCCGCCATCACTGCCCGACCGTTGTTGAAGGTCGTTTGCGAACCCGAAGAGCCCATATCCCACGGCCCGGCGTCGGTGTCCTGATACATGATCGAGAAGTCCTCGGGTTTCATACCGAGTATCTCCGCCGCCAGGATCGGTAGACCCATGACCGCGCCGGTGCCCGATTCCATGGCGCCGGTGATGATCGTGCCGGTGCCGTCGCGGTTGAGCTTCACATAGGCCCCCGAGGGCGAACCGAAGCAGGGCCACCAACCGCAGGCGATACCGATGGCCTCGTCGTCGGGTAGTTCCCGCCCGTATCCGATCATCTCCAGCGCAGCTTCCAAGGCTTCCTTGGCGCCGATCTTCTCGAAGATCTGTCCGGTCGGTCCGGCGGCCCCCTCTTCGATGAGGGTTCGCCGCCGCAGCTCTACTGGATCGATGCCGAGAGCCACGGCCAGCTCATCCATGTGCTGTTCGAGCGCCCAACAGACCTGCGGCGCCGTCGGAGCGCGAATAGAGCTGGAAGGTTGGTTGGTGGAGTAGTTGAGGAAACCGTCGACCTTGATGTTGTCGATCACGTACGGACCGCAGGCGTGCATAGCGGCCATCTGGGCGAAGAAACCGCCTTCTCCGCAGTAGGCGCCCTTGTCGATTACCAGCCGTCCGCGGCGGGCGACCAGGTGTCCGTCCTTGGTGGCTCCAGTCTCCAGTTCGACGACCATCCCTTCGCGGCGGTGGTCGGGCGCGAAGAACTCCTCCCTACGGCTGAACACCAGTTTGACCGGCCGGCGAGCGGCCCGGGCCAAGGCGGCAACGTGGGCCTCGAAATGGAAGTCACACTTGGAGCCGAACCCCCCCCCAAGGAGCGGCACGACGACGCGCACATCCGACTCCGGAATTTGCAGCGTGTTGGCCACTCCCTCCCGGGCAGCAAATGGCACCTGGGTCGATGACCAAACGGTGACTCTGTCGCCATGCCACTCGGCGATGATCGCGCGAGGCTCGATCGGTGCGCCCTGGGAGGCGTCGGAAACGTAGCGACTCTTCACTACCACGTCGGCTTTCGCCATGGCGATGTCGGCGTCGCCCTTGACGATGGAGGAATGGCCGAGCACGTTGCCGCCTCGGTTGACGTTCTCATCGGCCTCGTAGCCCTTCCACCTCTCGTGGACGAGCGGTGCGTCGGGGGCCATGTTGGCGACGAAGTCGGGAAGGGCCGGGAGCACCTCGTATTCGACCTCGATCAGGGCAGCCGCCTCTTCGGCGATGACAGGTGTGCGGGCAGCCACCGCCGCCACGATGTCCCCTTCCCAACGCACCTTTTCCTTTGCGAACAGGCGGCGGTCTTGCACCATGCCCCCGTACAGAACGTCGGGGACATCCTCGTGCGTCAGGACCGCGAGGACCCCGGCAAGCTTCTTCGCCTTTGAGGTGTCGATGCGGAGGATGCGGGCGTGGGGATGGTCGGCGTACCTGAACTTGGCGTGGACCTGGCCGGTCAGGTTGAGGTCGGCCGTGTATCGCCCCACCCCGGTGACCTTCTCCTTGCCGTCCGGTCGGATGAAGGGAATCGTCTGCGCTGTCACGTCGCCAGTCTGTCGAAGGGCGGCGTAGGGTAGTGGTCGGTCGGTCGGGGTCGGCCGGTCCTCCCCCGTTTTGGCGCGCCAACTCCGACCAGTACGGGTTTGGGGGGGGTTGGAGGGGACTGGTAGGTAGGTGGTCGGTAGGATCGGCGAGGTAGGAGCTGTGTGATCGAACCGACACCATTTCACGCGAGAACCGCCGCTCTCAACCGGACCGGCCTCTGGAGCCACTGGGCGGGTCGAATCGTGGTGGAGCGATACGACCTCGACCCGAAAGTCGAGTACTACGCCGTCCGCAATGCCGCCGGCCTTTTCGACACCTCGCCGCTCTTCAAATACCGGATCGCCGGCCCCGACGCCGAGCGGTTCCTGGCCGGGGTCTTGGCCCGCGACGTGAGGAAATGCCGGCCTGGGCAGGCCCAATACACGTTCTGGTGTGACGACCGGGGGTTCGTCAACGAAGACGGGGTGGTGTTCCGTACCTCGGGTGATGAGTTCCTGCTCACCTCCGCCGAACCGAACCTCTCCTACCTGCGCAATCTCATCGGGTACCTGCGGGTGGAGGTCGAAGACGTCTCCGATGACTACGGGATCTTGGTCTTGGCGGGACCAGGGTCGCGGGCGCTGCTTGCCTCCCTCGCCACCGAGACGAGCCAGCTCGAATACTTCCACCTGACGCAAACCAAGATCGGCAGCGCACCGGTGATCGTGTCACGCACCGGCTACACCGGCGACCTCGGCTACGAGGTCTGGGTCGAGTCGGGGGACGCCCTGGCCGTTTGGGACGCCTTGATGGAGGCCGGCTCCTCCCGGCGGCTCATCCCCTTCGGAAACCTTGTTCTCCGCATGCTTCGCATCGAAGCCGGCCTGTTGCTGATCGGCGTGGACTTCCGATCCAGCCGCTTCGCTTGGACCGATGAACAACGAGCCACCCCCTTCGAGCTCGGGTACGGCTGGATGTTCAGAGACCTGGCCAAGGATGATCGGGCCTTCATCGGGAGGAAGGCGATCGAAGCCGAACTGGCCGGAGCCACCTCCCGCTGGAAGCTCGTCGGGATCGAGCTCGATTGGCGGCGATTCGACGACGCCCACCGCTCTCTCGGGCTGCCCACCCCCAAGATCGACGTCCCGGTCGAAGAAGCCATGATGATCCACAGCCTCGACCGCGAGGTGGTCGGGTTCTCGTCGAGCTTCATGTACTCCCCGATGCTCCAGCGCCACATCGCCCTGGCCCGGGTGCCACCTTCCCTGATGGCCCCCGGTTCGCCGGTCCAGCTCGAGATCATGATCAACCATCGGTTCTACCCGGTGGGGGCTACGGTAACCAGGCTTCCTTTCTTCAACCCCGAACGAAAGACCGTCAGGGGCTGCAGGCAGTTGGGGATATCGCGTGACGCTGGAACTCGCTCGTTGGAAACCGGCTGAAAAAGCAAAATTCTGGTTCTTCCCAGAGCACGAGTTCTGGCCTCATCGCGCTG
>CAYUKI010000098.1:0-7836 GCA_964445235.1 uncultured Acidimicrobiia bacterium
CGATCCCGTAGCCATCGAAGTCGAGCGCGGCAGTCCGCTCGGCACTCTCGGTGCGGAGGTCCGCATCGCTTCCTCCCTGCACTATTCCGAAGAGGCCCTGGTCTTGCTGGCGATGGACGGTCCGGCAGCGCTCCGCCCAACGGAGCGTCCGCTCCATCGCTTCGACGACGGCCTCTTTCGGAGCCGGGAGTCCGATACAAACGTCGAGCGCCATGGCGATGTCGGGGCCGAGTAGTTCTTGCGTACGCACCGCGTCCTCGGGAGTCAGGTAGGCGGCCGATCCGTCGTAGGTCGACTTGAACCCAGCGCCGCTTTCGTCGACGCGGGGGTCGAGAGAGAAGATCTGATAGCCACCCGAGTCGGTGAGGATGGGCCGGTCCCAGGCCATGAACCGGTGCAACCCGCCCCGAGCTGCCACAGCCTCGGCGCCCGGCCGGAGCATTAGGTGATAAGCGTTGGCAAGGACGATCTGTGTCCCCACCTCGGCTAGGTCACGACCATCGAGGGCCCGCACTGCACCCTTGGTACCCACCGGCATGAACGCCGGGGTGTCGATGGTCCCGTGAGGAGTGCCGATCGTCCCGGCCCGCGCCGCTCGGTCGGTGGTTTCGAGGCGGAAAACGACGGGCCTCATGATTCAATGAGCATGGCATCGCCAAACGAAAGGAAGCGATAACCGCGTTCGAGCGCGGTCTCGTAGACCTTCCGCCAACTCGGGCCGAGCATCGCAGCCACTAGGCAGAGAAGGGTGGAACGAGGAGCGTGAAAATTGGTGATGAGAACATCGACGATGGCGAAGTGGTGACCCGGCACGATGAACAAGTCGCTTGCCCCTTCTCGCGGGTCGACGCGCCCGCCGGCGCCGGTCGTTTCCAGCACCCGCACCGTGGTCGTCCCCACCGCTACCACCCGCCGGCCATCCGCTTTGGCCGCGTTGATCGACTGAGCGGTCGCTTCGGTGACCCTGAAGCGCTCCGTGTGGATGCGATGCTCTTCGACCGAGTGGGTTGCGATGGGGCGAAACGTATCGAGACCCACCTCCAAATCGACGGCGGCGGTCTCGATGCCTCTGACGCGGAGATCGTCGAAAAGGGCCGCGGTGAAGTGGAGCCCGGCAGTGGGAGCCGCGGCCGACCCGACTCGACTGGCAAAGACGGTCTGGTACCGCCCCGGTTCGCTGAGCGGCACCTTGATGTAGGGCGGTAGAGGAACGGTGCCCGTGCGAGCGATGGCCTCCTCCGGATCACCGGCCGACTTCAAGAGCACCGTGGCGATGCCATCGACCGGTCGGTCTTCGATCACCGCTTGAAGATCGTTGCAGTCGATCTCCACCCCGGGCCCGAGCCGGCGGGCTGGCCGGACCATCGCCTGCCAACGATCCTCGGTGAGCCGTTTGAGCAGTAACAATTCGACATTGCCGCCGCTGCCCGCCTTCCGACCGGTAAGCCGAGCAGCCCGCACCTTGGTGTCGTTGAGAACCACGAGGTCACCAGGAGTCAGGAGCGCAGGGAGGTCCCAGAAGCGGTGGTCGCTCCGGTCCTCGGTTCGAAGGAGCCGGCTCCCGTCTCTCTGTTCGGCGGGAACCTGAGCGATTGCCGACTCGGGGAGCTCGTAGTCGAATTCCGCGGTGAGCATCAGTCGAGCAACGTGTCGGCGTCGACCGGAGATGAACCGGGCGGACCGTGCACAACGATTCGGGAGTCTTTGCTCACTGTCCGCAGGGTACCTCCAGGCAAGTGAGGCCCCTGCTTTTGGCGCGCCAACGACGACCTATAGGTCGTTGTGATGTCGCGGGACATCGCTGACAGATGTCTCGGGTGATCGCTGACAGTGGTTGGAGGCTACTGGCATGGTCCGATGACCTTGGGTCGGCGTCCTTTTGGCTTTCCGTTGGGTTGGTAGCGGCGGGTGGGGTCGAGGTGGAGACGGTGGACCAGCTTTCCTCCCTCGAAGATCGAGACGTTGTGGCCACGGACCAAGACCAGCACTTGACGGCCGGCTAGCGGGGTCCCGATCTGGATGACGTATCGACCGAGCGAGATCCGCCCATGGGTGTCGACTGAGAGGAGGCGGGCGGTGGGAAGGGTGGGGATGGGTGCACCCGGGGTGGCCGGTTGGCTGGCCCCCCAGACCTCGAGGGGGGTGGCGCCGGCCAAGGCCCGGTGGGGGCGAGCGGTGTTGTAATGGCCTAAGAACTCCTCGAGCTGGGTTCCCAGCTCGGCCCGCGACCTCGCCAACGGCCGGGCAGCCAGCCACTTCTTGAGGGTTTGGTGGAAACGTTCCAACTTGCCACAGGTTTGGGGATGGCCCGGGGTGGAGAGGATATGGCCGATACCCAAGGCCCGAAGGTCCCCTTCGAAGGCGGCCTCCCCACCCCGAAAGCGTGCGGTGAAACACGGCCCGTTGTCTGACATGACATGGGCGGGAAGCCCGAACCGTTCGGCTCCCACACAGAAGGTGTCCCAGGCGGCTTGAGCGGTGGGTCCGGGCACGGCCAGGGCGGCTGGGACCAGCCGGGAGTGGTCGTCTAAGAGGTCCATGATCCAGACCTCTTGCCCCGATGACAACATCCACAAGGTGGCGTCGATCTGCCAGGCGTCGTTGGGGCGGGGCCAGACGAAGCGGCGGGTAGCCGAATGGGGGCGTTTCTGCGGTTGCGCCACCACCAACCCCCGCCGCACCAACACCCGATGGATGGTGGCCACTGACGGCACCGACGACCACCCTCTCCTCGCCAGCCGGTAGGCGATCGAGGAAGCGCCGTGATCAAACCCCTCTACCTCCAGCTCCTTTCTTAGCGAGACGATCGCCTCCTCGGTATCGAAGGGGGTCTGGGCAGGAGAAGAACCGGGTCGGCGGGACCGTTCCACCAAACCGGGGGGCCCTTCCACCCCATAACGCCTCCGATACTTGTAAAACGTCTGCCGAGAGATCGACAACTCCGCACACAACGCCGAAACATTCACCGCAGTCAACCCGGCGGTGAACACCGCCAACAGCCTCGTCTCCATCGCTACCACCTTTCCAGCCATCAAAACCTCCCAAGGTCGATGGCCTAAGTGTCAGCGATGTCCCGCGAGATACCTGTCAGCGATCACCTGAAAGTTCACAACGACCTATAGGTCGTACTTGGCGCGCCAAAACGAAGTGAGCCCGTCTCGGTTTCGTGACAACTTGTCAGCACCATGACGACTTGTCGTCGCCAGCACCCGGATACACGATGCTCGGATGCTGGGAGAACGTAGCTTCATCCATTTCGCTCCGGTGCTCACGACGGTGATGGCTGCCGCCTTCACAATGGTCCTGTGGAGGCATTGGCGGCGGCGACCCCAGGCGAGGTATCTCCTCTGGTGGGGGATCGGCGCAGCGTCCTTCGGCGTTGGTACCTTCACCGAGGCGACGACGACGATCTTCGGGTGGCACGAGCCAATTTTCCGGGCCTGGTATATCTCGGGAGCCCTTCTCGGTGGCGCTCTGCTCGCTCAGGGGACCGTGTACCTAATGATGAAGAGGCGAACCGCCGACCGCTTGACCGTGGCGATGCTCACGTACGCCGCCGTGGGCGCGGTTTTCGTTTTGTCCACGCCCATTGCTTCCGACGCCGTCGAGCCGTACCGGCTCTCGGGGAAGGTGATGGAGTGGCAATGGGTTCGTCTCTTTTCGCCGCTCCTGAATACGTACGCCATGGTATTCCTCGTCGGCGGTGCTGCCTGGTCGGCGTGGCGGTACTGGCGGCGTTCAGACCGACCGAAGTCGCGAGTCGCCGGCAATGCTCTCATCGCCGTGGGAGCTCTCCTCCCCGGCATCGGCGGGTCCTTCACGCGGGCCGGCTACGTCGAAGTCCTCTACGCAACCGAACTGGTAGGGCTGCTGATGATCTGGGCGGGTTATCGGACCATGACCAAGATCACAGAGCCGTCGATCCACCCCTCGCAGCAGACGGCGTATGCCGCCGAAAGGAGCAAACTATGAGGCGGACCATTTGGGCAGTCTTTCCGGCGTTGGTGCTGGCCACCGTAGCCTGCGGCGGAGACCCGACCGACACCACCCAGGCGACCACTGTGACCACGGTCGCCACAACCACGACCGCGACTGAGGCGCCTACCACGACCACCACCGAAGCGGAGTCTCAGGGTTTGCTATTCGTCGGCGCGGACGGGGTGGAGTCGACGATCACAGACACCAGCCGGATCGTGTCGCTTAACGGAGACCTCACCGAGATCATCTTCGAGCTCGGTCTGGGTGACCGGGTCGTGGCCACTGACATAACCACCACCTACCCGCCGGAGGCCGAAGACCTCCCGAAGATCGGTTTTGGCCAGCAGCTCGCTCCCGAACCGGTGCTGGCATTCCAGCCGACCCTGGTGATCGGTGACACCCAGATCCAACCTCCGGAGACGCTTCAACAGGTCCGCGACGCAGGCGTGCCGGTGGTCATCTTCGAGTACCAGACGACCCTCGCGGGGGTCGAGACCAAGATCATGCAGGTTGCCGAGATCCTCGGTGTGCCAGAAGAAGGCCGGAAGTTGGCCGATAGGGTCAACGGTGAGATCGACGAAGCGCTGGCGCTGGCCGCCCAGGCGGATGAGAAGCCCAACGTAGCCTTCGTCTACGTTCGAGGGCCCCAACTCGTACTTCTATTCGGGCAGGGTATGCCAACCTCGGCGATGATCGAGGCCGCCGGCGCTGTCGACGTCGGCGCGGCAAGCGGGGTGATCGGCGCAGCTCCAATGACCCCGGAGGCAATGGTGGCCGCTGCGCCCGACGTCATCGTTGTGCCCGCATCTGGGTTCGCCGCCCTGGGCGGAGCGGCCGCGTTCCTGGATATTCCGGGCGTGGCCGAAACCCCCGCCGGCCAGGCGCAGGCCTTTCTCTCCTACGACGAGGCCTACTTCTTCAATTTCGGCCCGCGGGTCGGTAAGGCACTGCTCGAATTCGTGAAGGACCTTCATCCGGACCTGACCACCGGTTAGAGCCGTCCTTGCTGGCTGGTGCCCGACCATTTGACCGCTCCGCCTCGCGGACGCGGGGCGTTACGGTCGCATTGAGCCTCCTACTGATGGCCGCTGCCCTGATCAGCCTCAGCATGGGGGCGGTGGTCATCGACCCCTCCGAGGTGCTCGCAGTGTTCGCCCGAAGGATGGGAATGCCGATCGGGGCGGACCCCTCCGCCCTTGCTGAATCGGTGCTATGGGGTGTCCGGTTTCCCCGGGTACTGATGGGGATCGTCGCCGGAGGTGCGTTGGCTCTAGCCGGCGTGGTCCTACAAGGCGTGTTCCGCAACGCCATGGCCGATCCACAGCTCCTCGGAATTGGTCCCGGCGCCTCTTTGGGGGCAGTGATCGGCTCGGTAGCCGGCGCCACGCAGGGGGCAATCGCCGGCGGCGCAGTGGCCGGCCTGCTGACCTCACTGGTGGTTCGCCGTCTCGGTGAGCGCCGGACCCGTCAGCCCTCGCAATTCATCCTCACCGGCGTGGCTTTCTCCGCCGCGCTCACGGCTTGGGTGGGGTTTGTGGTGTTCGGGGGCGACCGGACCAAGGTCCCGCCGATCGAGTTCTGGCTGCTCGGCAGTCTCGCAGGCTCGACCTGGCGAGCTCTGGGCACGGCCACCGTGCTGGCGGGTTTGGGCTCGATAGGTCTCGTGTGCGGAGCTCGAATACTGGATCTGATGGCCCTCGGAGAAAGCGAAGCGGGGCATCTCGGCGTCGACGTCGGGTTCGCCACGACGATCCTGCTCATGGGAGTAGGAGTGGTCGTCGGCACGACGGTGGGCGCCGTCGGGGTCATCGGGTTCGTAGGCCTGCTCGTCCCCCACCTCGTGCGACTACTGAGCGGTCCGGCCCACCGGCCGCTCATGACCGGCAGTCTGCTCGCCGGTGGACTCTTCGTCGTGGTGACCGATCTGGTCGCCCGCACGGTCGCCATTCCCATCGAGGTTCCCGTCGGGCTGGTGACCGCGGTGGTAGGCGGCCCTTTCTTCCTGTGGCTGGTCCATCGAGCGGCAAGAGTCTGACGTTGGCAGGGAGAAGATGATCGAAGCCACCGGCATCGGCTATCGAGTGGAGAAGGCGACACTGGTGGCCGGCGTGAATCTCAGGGTGCAACCTGGCGAATTTCTGGTCGTGGTAGGCCCAAACGGTGCCGGCAAGACGACCCTGCTCCGATTGCTGGCGGGCGATCTGCGCCCTTCCGAGGGTCAGGTGCGAGTGAATGGCGAGCAACTCGACCGGTACACCTACGACGATCTTGCGTTGCAACGCTCGGTCTTCATACAGCAGATGGAGCGGGATATTCCGTTCACGGTCGAGGCGGTCGTAGCAATGGGTCGTCACCCTCATCGCCGCGATCCGGACAACTCCTCGGCAGCCGATGAGGAAGCTGTCGCAGAAGCGCTTGCCCGCACCGAGACCAGCCATCTGGCCCGCCGGGTGTTCGCCACGCTTTCAAGGGGCGAACAGACAAGAGTGACGCTTGCCCGTGTCTTCGCCCAGGACACGCCGCTCCTGCTCCTCGACGAGCCCACCACCAGCCTCGACGTCGGACATGAGGAACGCATTACTGCCGAGCTGCGGAGCCTGGCGGCCCGAGACCGGGCGGTACTGGCAGTGCTGCACGACCTCAATGCCGCCGCACGCCATGCGACCCGAGTGGTGGTCATCGCCAACGGCGCGCTGTGCGCCGACGGTACGCCCTCAGAGGTGTTCAACGACAATCTGCTGAGCGAGGTGTATGACCAGCCGATACGGGTCGTCAAGCATCCCTTCCGCGACTGCCCGCTTGTATTGGTTGATGACCGGTGGAGTAAGACCGGCCCGGTCGTGGCTCCGGAGTCGAAGGCACGCTAGGCAGCCGGCTCGATCAGGAACCGATGGTCACTGACGCAGACCCTTTAAGCGAACGGCGGCCGTCGGGTGAGGTGGGCGAGTCGTATCGCTCAGGTCAGTCGACCCGACGCAAGAACGCCCGCACCGCCTCTTCCTACATGGCAGCAGATGAGCGCGGGTTAACGCCAACGGCCTCGAATTTGTGGTGGTTTAACTGTCCGGTGGCGCTGCGATCGATCACCGAAAGGTTCTCCAACTGTCAAGCCAGGACAGGGCATCGTCTGGTGCCAGGTGGGTCTCGACGTGATACCAGCTCTCGCCTTCCTCCCATTCGATGAAGGTCAAACCCACTTCATTGGTCGCTGCGCAACCCGGCGAGCTGCGGATCTCCAAAACCCCCCAGTTCGACAGTCCTCCTGCCGCCTGCCCACCGACCCGCCCCTCGCACGTGAGAGAGGTTTCGGCAGCTGGCATGCTTGTGAGAGAAAGACCCAAGTCGCCTCCGTCCCGCTGAAAGGAGACGTAGACAACCACCGAGACGAGATCTGCTCGGACCGTTCCGTAGATCGTCAGCCGAGCAACCGACCCGTCCACCGCTTGGGGGAGGTCGACGGGTAGCAGCATGGTCGCGTCTCCTCTCGCCAATTCCGCCTCGACCCGCGCTTGGACCTGTTCTATGTCGTCCGCTGGTTCCCAGGTGATCTCGAAGCCCGGGAAGGGAGCCACAGTGACGATCGGCGATGTCGGTGCGGCAGTCGACGGAGGCGTCACCACGGCGTTCGAGCAGGAAGTCACCAACACCAAGATTGTGCAGACGCCTACAGCCGGTCGTCTCATGGGCCCGTCAGTGCCTCAAGGAGACCCGAGATCGAGGGAAACGGCGGCGGCTCGACCTTGCATGCGCCAGAGAGCAACTGCTGCAAGCTCGCTTGATTCGATCGCGACGTACCGGCCTCCAAGCTACTTATAGATAGTCTTTAAAACACTGCCAATACTCGCTGGCTTCGAGACG
>CAYUKI010000099.1:0-7757 GCA_964445235.1 uncultured Acidimicrobiia bacterium
AGCCGAACGATACGATGCGTTTGTTGCGGCCAGCTCTTGAATCCGCCTCGTAGTTGGCGCGCCAGAAGTGCGAAGGGAAAAGGCAGGTCTTTAGCGCGTCGAGGACTCGGGCGGTTGGAGGTCGATAACCGGGTGCTTCGACCGCAGGTCCACCAGCAGGCGTGACGCCACCCGGCGCCGAGTCTCCAACCTCTGTTCGTCGGCTACCTTATGGTCGAGCTTGGAGAGGTATGCATCGAGCATGACCGGGTCCCACTTCTGATCCATCCGTGCCTTCCTCCGCTTCCCTCCCCGATCCCCCGGCGCAATCACACTGAGTGTTTTATATCACTCTACGTGAGGAAGCGCAAGGGCTAACCGCCGGTGAGGGAGGACCACACCTCTCCAATCCCCGTCCGCACCTCGGAAAGGGCCCACATGAGCAGTAGGAGTAGGCCGAATCCGGCGGCGGCGGTGAGAATCGCCCGGCTCTGGTAGGCCAGGCGTTCGGTGGGAATCTCCAAATAGGACGGAGCAGAGGCGGGCGCGGGCGCCGTCGGGGGCGGCTGAGCTGGCGCTGCCGGGGCGGGGCTGGCGGTCACGGTCGTCACCTCGGCGGCTCGGTCCGCCGGCGGACTTGGTTCGGCGAACCTGCCGTCGTCGCGGAGCTCGGACAGCTGCTCGTCGATGGTCTTCCGCGGGGCCGGCCCGGGGGCTGTCAGACCGAGGGGAGCAAACACGGCCGAATCCGAAACGGCGAGCACCGCCGCCAGCGTCCGCAGCACCTTGAGATCGGAGGGGGCGGAGACGTTCCGCTCCCAGCTTCGGATAGTGGATGGCGGGCGGCCCATCAGCTCCGCCAGCTTGACTTGGGACATGCCCATCACCTGGCGGCGGCGCCGGATCAGATCGCCTAGGGACTCTACGTCCATGCGCCACCGAGGTTAACGCCCCTGGGCGACTCGAACCGATGCCCGGCGGCTGGCCCTTCTACCCTGACGGCGGAGGCGAATGAGCGCCTGGTGGGCTCCCCGGTCTTCAAAACCGGTGGGGGGTCGCAAGGCCCCCGGCGGGTTCGATTCCCGTCCGCCTCCGCCACCCCGACTTTGTGTGGTTCAGACGCGCCGTTGGGCGTCGGCGACGGCTATGGCGGTCAGGTTGACGACGTCGCTCACCTCGGCGTCTCGTTGCAGGACGTGGACAGACTTGGAAAACCCGGAGAGGATGGGGCCGATCACCTCGGCGCCCCCGAGCTGATTGAGCAGCTTGTAGGAGGCGTTGGCGGCGGTGAGGTTGGGAAATACCAAGACGTTGGCGGCTCGGTCCAGCCGGGAGCCAGGGCGGCGGGCCCGCAACATCTCGGTGACCACCGCCGTATCGGCCTGCATCTCACCCTCGACGGGCAGATCGGGGCGGAGGTGCCGGAAGATCTCCACGGCCTTCCGAACCCTTTCGGGTTCCTCGCCCTTGGCGCTGCCGAAGTCCGAATAGGACAGGAAGGCGACCCGCGGAGCGCGGTTGAACTGCCTCTCGGCGACGTCGACGGCGGCCAGGGCGATCTCGGCCAGCTGGTCGGCGTCGGGTTCGATGTTCACCGCGCAATCGGTGAAGAAGTAGGGCGAGCCCTTCACCACCACAACGTAGACGGAGCTGACGATGGTGCGACCCTTCTCGACGTTGAGCACCCAAAGCGCGGGACGGATGGTGTCGGCGTAGACGGTGGTGAGCCCACCAATCAGGGCATCAGCCTCCCCTTCCCGCAGCATGAGGGCGGCGAAGGTATTGGGGTCGCGCACTGCCATGTCCGCCTCCGCCTCGGTCATGCCCCGGTGCCGGCGCAGCTCGAAAAGGGTCTTGCCGTAGCGTTCCCGAATGACGGCTTCGCCGGCCGGGTCCACCAGCCGCAACCCGTCAAGGGAGATGCCGAGCTTGGCGGCCAACTCTCCGATCACCTCTTCGTCGCCGAGCAGCACCGGCGAGCCGATCCCCTCGTCCAGGACTCGCCGGGCGGCGCGCAGGATCCGAACGTCGTCTCCGTAGGGATACACCACGGTCATAGGACGGGTCCGCGCCTTGGCGGTGACAGTGTGGATGAGGGCATACGACGACTGGAATCGGGACCGCAACTGCTGGGTGTAGGCATCGGCGTCGGTGATGGGTTGGCGGGCCAGACCTTCTCTGGTCGCCGCCACCGCTACTGCCGGGGCCACACTCCAAAGCACTCGGGGGTCGAAGGGCTTGGGAATGATGTAGTCGGGCCCGAACGCCAACGTCTCGAGGTTGTAGGCCTTGAGCACGACCTCGGGCACCGGCTCATGGGCCAACTCGGCCAGTTTGCGGGCGGCGGCGATCTTCATCCCTTCGCTCACGGCACGGGCGCGCACGTCGAGCGCCCCTCGAAAGATGAAGGGGAAACCAAGAACGTTGTTGACCTGATTGGGGAAGTCAGAACGACCTGTGGCGACCACTGCGTCGGGGCGGGCGGCCTTGGCGGCCTGGTAGTTGATCTCGGGGTCGGGGTTGGCCAGCGCGAAGATGATGGGTCGGTCCGCCATGGTCTTCACCATGTCCTCCGTGACGGCTCCCGCCACGGACACCCCCACGAAGGCGTCCGCTCCCACCAACGCCTCGGCCAGGCTGCGTCGGTCGGTATCGCGGGCAAACTCGTGCTTGATCGGTGTGAGGTCTTCGCGTTCAAGGTGGATGACCCCCTGCGAATCGCACAGCAGGATGTGGCCTGGCCGAACGCCGAGTCTGATCAAGAAGCGGGCGCAGGCGATGCCGGCGGCGCCGGCGCCGCTGAACACCACCCTCACCTCGTCGATCTTCTTATCGGTGATCTCGAGGGCGTTGAGAAAGGCGGCTCCGGCGATGATGGCAGTGCCGTGCTGGTCGTCGTGGAAAACCGGGATGCTGAGGCGGCTTTTCAAGGTCTCCTCGATATAGAAGCAATCGGGTGCCTTGATGTCCTCGAGATTGATCCCCCCGACCGTCGGCTCCAGCAGCTCACAAAACCTGATCACGTCATCGGGATCCGTTGAAGCGACCTCTAAGTCGAACACGTCGATATCGGCGAAGCGCTTGAAAAGGATCGCCTTACCCTCCATCACCGGTTTGGCGGCCAGCGGACCGATATTGCCCAAACCGAGCACGGCGGTGCCGTTGGACACCACCGCCACCAGGTTGCCCTTGTTCGTGTAGCGGAAGGCGGAGTCGGGGTCCTTCTCGATGGCCAGGCAGGGTTCGGCCACCCCCGGGGTGTAGGCCAGGCTCAGGTCATGCTGGGTGGCGGTGGGTTTGGTGGCCCGGATCTCCAGCTTGCCGGGGCGGCCGCGTTCGTGATAGTCGAGCGCCTCGCTCCACTCCGGGTGCTTGGCCTTCGCTTCCGGCATCCGCCCACGCTAGCCACCGCGCCGCGTCCTCAGAGCTGCACATTGTGCAAGAACGCAGCTATTCGGTCGTTTCTGCACAATGTGCGAAAACGAAGAGGCTGGCCGGCGGACCTCCGAGCCACTCTGGACGGTCCCAACCGGGGGCAGCCGAGAAACCGCCCAGGTGTGCAAAACTGTTAGAGGATGTCGAGAAAGCAACAGCCCAACGGATATCGGGTGATGGCCGGTTGGCGAGTGGGCTTTGCGCCGGAGGAATCGGCCACTCGATCGGGTCTTCTGGTCCCGGCGGGAACGCGCGATACGACCGATGCGCTCGGCCTCATCGACGTGAAGAGCGGGACTCGATTCTGGGCGGTGCCAACCGGAGCCTGGCGTTTCATGTGGCCGCCGACCGGGCAAGTTGTGGTGGCGGTCCGGGAGTCACAGATAATCGCCGAGGAAGATGGGCCGCGGACCGGCGATGACGGCCAGTACCTGTGATTAATCGCCGCCAGCACGATCCTGTCTTCGTTAGGTTGGGCCGTCGATGAGCGAACGAGCCCCTCGCCAGCGGCGCCGGCTCACCGCCACCGTCACCGACCTCGAAGTTGGCCGGCAACGGGCGTTTCTGGTCGGAGTGCAGCTTCCCGGTCACAATGGGATGGAGGCCGAGCGATCACTCGACGAGCTCGCGCTTCTCACTGCGACGGCCGGGTCCGAACCGCTCGACCGCGAATTGGTTCGCCGCTCGCACCCCAACCCGGCAACCTTCATCGGCAAGGGCAAGCTGACCGAACTAGCCGCGCTCGGCAAGGCCCAAGACATCGACGTGGTGGTGTTCGACAACGAACTGACCCCCGCCCAGCAACGAAACCTCCAGCAGGCCTTCGGTTGCGACGTCGTCGATCGAGAGGCCCTCATCCTCGACATCTTCGCCCAGCACGCGCACAGCCGGGAGGGGTCCATCCAGGTCGAGCTCGCCCTGCTCCGTTACCACCTGCCCCGCCTCCGAGGTCGCGGGACTCAACTGTCCCAGCAGGGCGCCGGTATCGGCACGAGGGGTCCGGGCGAAACCAAGCTGGAGACCGACCAGCGCCGGATCCGCCACCGGATATCGGCGCTCGAACGGCAGCTGGTCGAGTTGACCAAGTCCCGCCAGACCCAGCGCAAGGCGCGAAAGATCGCTGCCATCCCC
This sequence comes from uncultured Acidimicrobiia bacterium, assembly GCA_964445235.1. Classification (GTDB taxonomy): domain Bacteria; phylum Actinomycetota; class Acidimicrobiia; order Spongiisociales; family ZC4RG35; genus CAYUKI01. Next base: position 4,546 of record CAYUKI010000099.1, read on the forward strand.
CAAGTTGGTTTGGTCGGCTATACCAACGCCGGGAAATCAACCCTCCTCAACCTGCTCACGGGAGCAGATGTGCTCACCGAAGACCGCCTCTTCTCGACCGTCGACCCGACCGTGCGACGGGCCACTCTCCCTGACGGCCGCTTCGCGCTCCTCTCCGACACCGTCGGCTTCGTACGCAGGCTGCCCCACCAACTGGTGCAGGCCTTCCACTCGACCCTTCAGGAGGTCAGAGAAGCTGACCTCCTCGTCCACCTGGTCGACGCCACCGACCCCGACCCGGACGGTCAGATCGCCGCGGTTCGAGAGGTCTTGGCCGAGATCGAAGCCGAGCATGTCCCCGAGCTGCTCGCCTTCAACAAGGTCGATGCTGCCGATGCGATTGCCATCAACCGGCTTGTCAACATCCACCCTGAGGCCGTACCGATCTCGGCGCTGAAAGGTACCGGCATCGAGGCATTGCTGGAACGGATCGGCGCGATGCTCAACTCCGACCGGGTGCCTGTCCGCTTGGAGATCCCCTACAGCCGCGGCGATCTCTTGGCCGAACTCCACCGAATCGCCGAGGTGATCGTGGAGAAGCACGACGAGGCCGGGACTGTCATGGAGGCCCGGGTGCCACGATCGGCGCTGGTCGGTTTAGCGCCCTATCTGAGCACCTGATTCGCGGCGAGGGCCCCTCCCAACCGAACCCTTCTTAGGCGGTGCTTGCAGACCGGTCGCCGCCATCGCCGCTCCGATGATGCCGGCCTGATTCTCGAACTCGGCCGGGATCACCTCCGCCCCACAGGAGAGGCGCGACGCAAAATCGCCGAATCGACGGCTAACGCCCCCCCCCAAAATGAGAAGGTTCGGCGAGAACACTCGGTTCAGGTAGCCGAGGTAGTCGTTGACGCGGTCACCCCATTCCTTCCAAGAGAGGTTGTCGTCTTTCTTGACGCGGGCCGCCACGTAGCGTTCGGCGGGGCCACCCCGGAAGCGGAGAAAACCGAACTCGGTGTTGGGAACCAGCACCCCGTCGTTGAAGAGGGCGCTGCCCACCCCGGTGCCGAACGTGAGGACTATGACCACCCCGGTCCGGCCCCTGCCGGCCCCAAACGTCATCTCTGCCAGCCCGGCGGCGTCGGCGTCGTTGAGCACGACCACGGGCAGGCCGAGCGATCGCCCGAACAACTCGTCGGCATGCACGCCTATCCAGGATTGGTCGACGTTGGCGGCGCTGAGGATCACCCCCTCTTTGACGATGGCCGGGAAGGTCACCCCGACCGGGCCGGTCCATTCGAAATGCCCGACGATCTCCTTGACCACCACGGCGACCTCGTCGGGGGTAGAGGGCGTCGGGGTCTCGATCTTTTGGCGCTCGCCCACCAGCGCCCCCACCTCGAGATCCACCACGCAACCCTTGATGGCGGAGCCACCGATGTCTACTCCGAAGGAACGCACCTACACAGGTTACGGGAACGCGATCGGCCGGGCCCGCCCCATCGGGTAACGTCGGCGACATGACGAAGGCCGACCTCGGATTGATCGGCTTGGCGGTGATGGGCCAGAACCTCGCCTTGAACATGGCCGATCATGGGTTCACCGTTTCGGTCTACAACCGCACCCCCAGCGTCACCGACGATTACGTGGCGGGCCCGGCTGCCGGGAGCAGCATCATCGGCAACCGCACTCTGGAGGACTTGGTCGCCTCGCTGACCAAGCCCCGTCGAGTGATGCTGATGATCAAAGCCGGACCTCCCGTCGACGCCGTAATCGACCAGCTGGTCGCCCTCCTCGACGAGGGCGACATCATCATCGACGGAGGCAACTCCCTCTTCACCGACACGATCCGTCGCACGGCTTCGCTCGGTGAGAAGGGCATCCACTTCATCGGCGCCGGCATCTCCGGCGGCGAGGAAGGTGCCCGCCACGGCCCATCGATCATGCCGGGAGGTAGCGCCGCAGGTTGGCCATACGTAAAAGACATCTTCCAGTCCATCGCCGCCAAGGTGACCGATGGCACTCCTTGCGCCGATTGGGTTGGCCCGGATGGCGCCGGTCATTATGTGAAGATGGTGCACAACGGGATCGAGTACGGGGACATGCAGGTGATCGCCGAGGCATATCACCTCATGCGAGCGGCCGGTTTCTCCAACGAGGAGATGGGCGCGGCCTTCCGTAGCTGGAACGAAGGGGTGCTCAACTCCTTCCTGATCCAGATCACCGCCGACATCCTGTCGTTCCGAGACGCTGATGGTTCTTTCGTCATCGACCAAATCCTCGACACCGCCGGACAAAAGGGAACCGGCAAGTGGGCCGTCATCTCGGCCATGGAGCTGGCCCAGCCCGTCACACTGGTCGCCGAAGCTGTGTTCGCCCGCATCGTCAGCGCCCTCAAGGGGGAACGCCGAGAGGCCGCATCGGTCTTGGCCGGTCCTTCGGGGGGAATGGCTCGGCAGGATGGTCTCCTCGATTCAATTCACGATGCCCTCTACGGCTCCAAGATCGTCTCCTATGCCCAGGGGTTCATGTTGTTGAAGGCCGCCTCCGAAGAACACCACTGGGCCCTCGACTTCGGCCGGATCGCCTCACTATGGAGGGAGGGCTGCATCATCCGGGCTCGTTTCCTGGACGACATCACCAGGGCCTTTCGCAACCGCCCTGATCTCCCCAACCTCCTCTTCGACGATTTCTTCGCCAAGGCGGTGGGGCGGGCCCAAGACGGATGGCGAAGGGTGGTGTCGGAGGCGGTGAGTGAGGGGATCCCGGTGCCGGCCTACTCCTCGGCGCTGGCCTTCTACGACTCGTATCGATCGTCCAGCTTGCCGGCCAACCTCATCCAGGCGCTGCGTGATTTCTTTGGAGCCCACACCTACGAGCGGATCGACCGGCCGGCCGGGGAGTTCTTTCACACCAACTGGACGGGGGAAGGAGGGAAGACGACCGCCGGCAGCTACCAGGCCTGATCAATCGGTACCATCAACCCTCCCCCCCCAGCAGAAAGCCACCGTGGACGACCACTCTTATCGATTGCCTCGCACCGTCATCCCGCGCCGCTACGACCTCCGCCTCGAACCCGACCTCGAGAAGGCCACCTTCACCGGCTCTGTGTCGATTGCAGTAGAGGTGCAGGAACCGGTCAAGACCGTCGTGCTGAACTCCGCCCAACTGGCGGTGTCCGAAGCCGTGCTGGAAGCCGGGGGCAAGACTTTGCCGGGCAGCCCCGAGCTGGC
>CAYUKI010000100.1:0-365 GCA_964445235.1 uncultured Acidimicrobiia bacterium
AACTCATGACGTTGGAGATCGACTCCCCTGAATTGGCCGGCGTAATCGAGGTTCGACTCGCCAACGGCAGGGTGGAAGTGAGGCTCGACGTCAGGTCGGTGGGTTTGCTGGCGTCGCTCTTCTTTCCGGTAATCAGCAGCGCTCTTCGGAGCGGCTTTCCGGGTCAGGTACAGGTATTGGCCTCGCGACTCTGATCATCCCCTGGCCGATCCGCTGTGGAGAGGCCCATCGGAACGGACGGCCAATGCCCGACTACTCGACAAGGCCTTTGGCGACTTGGCGAGCATCGTCCCGACCTCCGGAGGCGAGTTGGGCTCGGTCGGTAAGCAAGGTCACCTGATCGGCGACCACCTGCATGAACCCAC
>CAYUKI010000100.1:375-7725 GCA_964445235.1 uncultured Acidimicrobiia bacterium
CATGCACACCGATGGTGATCGTCTCGGTGCCGCTTTGAACGACCACGGCGCCGGTTGCCAGCGCCGCCATCAACGGCTCGTGCCCGGTAAGGATCCCAATCTCTCCCTCGGTGGTCCGAGCAACGAGGAATTCCGCCGTCCCCGACCAGATGATCGCCTCCGGTGAAACGACGTCGACGCGAAAACTCATCGAGCGCGACCAGCCCACGGTTGATCTGTGGGTTCTGGGTAGTACTGGGTACTACCCAGAACCCTGGGTTCGCTTGTCATGCTGGGACCTTGGCGAGGTCGGCGGCCTTGGCGTTTACCTCTTCGATGCCGCCCACCATGTAGAAGGCTTGTTCGGGAAGGCTGTCCACCTCACCGTCGACGATCATCTTGAAATCGCGGACCGCCTCTTCCATCGGCACCCACTTGCCCTGCATGCCGGTGAACTGCTCGGCGACGAAGAACGGCTGGGACAGGAACCTCTGGATCCGGCGGGCGCGGCCCACCACCAGCTTGTCCTCCTCGGACAACTCGTCGATTCCGAGGATGGCGATGATGTCCTGGAGGTCCTTGTAGCGCTGGAGGATGCGTTGGACGGACCTGGCCACTTCGTAGTGCTCGAGGCCGATGTACTGGGGATCGAGGACCCGAGAGGTCGAGTCGAGGGGATCGATGGCCGGGTAGATCCCCAATTCCACCAACCGCCGGGTCAGGACCGTGGTGGCGTCGAGGTGGGCGAAGGTGGTGTGGGGGGCGGGGTCGGTGATGTCGTCGGCGGGGACATAGATGGCCTGGAGCGAGGTGATCGACTTGCCCTTGAGCGAAGTTATCCGCTCTTGGAGGAAACCCATCTCGTCGGCGAGGGTGGGCTGGTATCCCACCGCCGACGGCATCCGCCCGAGCAACGTGGAGACCTCCGAACCCGCCTGGGTGAACCGGAAGATGTTGTCGATGAACAAGAGCACGTCCTGACGCATCTCGTCCCGGAAGTACTCCGCCATCGAGAGCGCCGCCAGACCGACTCGCAGGCGCACCCCCGGGGGCTCGTCCATCTGCCCGAACACCAACGCCGTTTTCTCGAGCACCCCAGACTCTTTCATCTCGAGGAACAAGTCGTTGCCCTCACGGGTTCGTTCCCCCACCCCGGCGAATACCGAAACGCCGCCGTGCTGCTGGGCCACCCGGCGGATCATCTCCTGGATGATCACGGTCTTGCCGGTGCCGGCCCCACCGAACAGGCCGATCTTGCCGCCCTGGACGTAAGGCCCGAGGAGGTCGATGACCTTGATTCCAGTCTCGAACAGAGTGGTCTGCGGCTCGACGTCCTCGAATCGGGGGGGGGTGCGGTGGATCGGCCACCGCTCGTCGAAGGTGATCGAGCCGGCGGGCACGTCCAGCGCCTCACCCCATACATTGAAGAGATGACCGAGGGTCTTCGGTCCGACCGGCACCGAGATCGGGCCGCCGGTGTTACGGACCTCGGTACCCCGCACAAGGCCGTCGGTCGACTTCATCGCCACTGCCCGCACCCGGTTGCCTCCCAGGTGCTGGGCGGTTTCACAAATGACGGTCTCCTTCCTGCCATCGATGACGAGGTCGACCTCGAGAGCGTGGAGGATCTCGGGAAGCTCGCCCTTGGCGAACTCGACGTCCACCACCGGGCCGTTGACCTTGACTACTCGACCGGAGCTCTTGGTTGCCATGTTTCAGCCTTTCACGAGGGCTTCGGCACCCCCGACGATTTCCGAGATTTCGGTGGTGATCTCGGCCTGCCGGGCCTGGTTCGCCGTGCGGACCAGCACCTTCGTCAGATCGGTGGCGTTGTCGGTGGCCGCCTTCATCGCCCGCTGGCGAGAGGCGTGCTCCGAGGCCGAGCTCTCCAACAACATGCCGAAGATCCCTGCCTCGACGTAACGAGGCAGTATGCGATCGAGAATCTCGGAAGCTGCAGGCTCGTACGCGTAGTCGATCGACGGGCCGCTCTCGCCGGCCGGAGGCTCGATCGGAAGCAGGTCGAACCGGGTTGGAGCCTGAGTCAGCCCGGACACGAAGTGGGTGAAGAAGACCTCGACGGCATCGACCTCGCCGATGGCAAAAGCATCGATCACCACCCTGGTTATCGCCCGTGCGTCGCCGTAGCCGGGAGTGTCGGTGACTCCGAGGAAGGCCCTGTCGATTTGGTAGCCGCGGAATCGAAAGTACGTCTGAGCCTTTTTGCCCACCACGTACAGGCGTACGTCTCGCCCGGCGCGTCGATGTCCGATCAGGCGGGCCTCTGCCATACGAATGATCCCGGAGTTGTAGGCACCCGCCAGCCCACGATCGGAGGTGACGACGACAACTCCGACTGTGCGGACCTCGCGTCGTTCTAGGAGTAGATGCTTGGTGCTGCCCGCCGCCCGCCCGACGTTGCGGATCACCTCGGTCATCTTCTGGGTGTACGGCACCGACTGTCGAACTCGGAGTTGCGCTCTGACGATCCGCGAGGCCGCGATCAGCTCCATGGCCCGGGTGATCTTCTTGGTCGCCTGCACCGAGCGGATGCGGCGGCGGATGAGGCGTAGCTCGGCGGATGCCACCGGTGGCTACTCCTTGGCCGCGAAAGCGGCGGCGAACTCGACGATGGACGCATCGAGGGCAGCGGTATCGCCCAATTCACCATCGGCGATGGCTGCCAAGAGGTGCGGCTGGCGGCTCCGCATATGGGTGCCCAGCTCCGACTCGAAGCGGCGGACATCGGCGACCGGTACCTTGTCCATGAAACCGTTGGTGACGGCATAGATCGAGAGCACCTGCTCTTCGACCGCGACCGGAGCGAACTGGGGCTGCTTGAGCACCTCTACCACCCTCGCCCCGCGCTCGAGCTGGGCCTGGCTTGCAGAGTCGAGCTCGGATCCGAATTGGGCGAAGGCCTCCAGCTCTCGAAACTGGGCCAGGTTGATCCGCAGCGGACCCGCCACCTTTTTCATGGCCTTGGTCTGAGCATTGCCCCCCACCCGAGAAACCGATATGCCGGCATTTATGGCCGGCCGCACCCCGGAATAGAACAGGTCGGTCTCGAAGAAGATCTGACCGTCGGTGATGGAGATCACGTTCGTGGGGATGTAGGCGGCGACGTCGCCCGCTTTGGTCTCGACGATCGGCAGGCCGGTCAGCGAGCCTCCGCCCAATTCGTTGGAGAGCTTGGCGCACCGCTCCAAGAGCCGGGAGTGGAGATAGAAGACGTCGCCTGGGTAGGCCTCGCGGCCCGGTGGCCGCCGCAGCAACAGCGATATCGCGCGGTAGGCCACCGCCTGCTTGCTCAGGTCATCGAAGACGACGAGGGCGTGCTCGCCGTTATACATCCAATGCTGGCCGATCGCCGAGCCGGCATAGGGGGCGTAGAGCTGGAGAGCGGCCGGCGCCGCCGCCGACGAGATGAAGACCACCGAGTAGGGAAGCGCACCGTGCTTCTCCAGTGCGGCGACCACCTCTGCCACCGTCGACGCCTTCTGCCCGATGGCCACATAGATACATTTGACCCCTTGGCCCTTCTGGTTGATGATCGTGTCGACCACCACGGCGGTTTTGCCCGTCTGGCGGTCGCCGATGATCAGCTCCCGCTGGCCGCGACCAATCGGAGTCATGGCGTCGATGGCCTTTATGCCCGTCTGCAAGGGCTCCTTCACCGGTTGCCTTTGCACGACCGTCGGCGCTTGCACCTCGAGTCGGCGTCGCTGCTTGGTGTTGATCGGGCCCTTGCCGTCGAGGGGGTTGCCGAGGGCATCGATAACCCGGCCCAAAAGCTCGTCGCCGACCCCGATCTCGAGAACCCTGCCGGTGGAACGAACCGTGGCGCCTTCCTCGACGTGGTTGGACTCGCCCATGAGCACGACCCCAATCGATTCCTCGTCGAGGTTGAGAGCCACCCCCAACAGACCGCCGGGGAACTCCAGCAGCTCGGAGGCCATGGCCGACGGAAGCCCCTTCACCCTGGCCACCCCGTCGGCGACCGATGCCACGTATCCGACGGTCTCCTGGGTCAGGCTGGGAGACCAGCCCTCCAGGCTCTTGCGCAAGGCAGCGGTGATGTCGGCGGATTCGATGGACAGTTGTGCCATGTTTCTCCCTCAGCGCCTCTGAAGCGTCTCACGCATGCTTTGCAGACGATGGCGTATCGAGCCGTCGATAACGACGTCGCCCACCTGGGCGACTATTCCGCCCAAGAGGTCGCTGTCGACGATCGCCTTCACCTCGACTCGCTTCCGGGTGGCTTTGCCGATGGCCGCGGTGAGTCGGTCGATGGTTGCCTGGTCGAGTGGCACGGCCGAGCGAACCTCGGCGACAACCTTTTCGCGGGAGGCAGCCGCTTTCTCCACCAGGCGTTCGACGATGGCCCCCAAGTCCCCGCTCCGACCTTGGGCAGCCAGGAGAGCCAAAAAATTGACGGTCACGGCGGACGCCCGGCCTTTGAGCAGCTCGTTGAGCAGCATCTGCTTGCGCTCGGTGGGCAGCCGCGGGTCGGCCAGGGCATCACGCAGTGGTTTGGACGCATCCACGGCGCGCGCGACTGAAAACAATTCGCTCTCGACTCGCTCTGACTCGCCTTCGGCCACCGCCAGGTTGAAGGCGGCGGCGGCGTAGCCGTCGAGGCGGTCCACCTAGATTCGCTCCAGCTCGGCGAGATAACGCTCCACCAGCCCGAGCTGGGTCTCGCGGTCGAGGTTCTGCCCCACGACCCTTTCGGCGAGATCGATCGACAGGTTGGCCACCTCTTGGTGGGCGTCGGCAAGGGCTCGAGCGCGCTCGGCTGCCGCTTCCTCCCTCGCCCGCGCCACTATCTGCTCGGCATCGGCTCCCGCTCTGGCGAGGATGTCCTGTTTGACGGTTTCGGCGTTCTGCCGTGACCCCTCGATGATCTGATTGCCTTCGGCGCGGACGTTGGCGATCTGCTTGCGATAATCGTCGAGGAGAGTCTGGGCTTCGGTCTTGGCCTGCTCGGCCTCCTCTAGTCGACCGGTGATCGCCTGCTGACGGGCCTCCAGGGTCTTGTTGATAGCCGGCATGGCCCGGCGTCCCACGAGCACCACCACGATGATGAAGCTCACGGCTCCCCAGATCAGCTCGGTCGGCTCAGGAAGGACGAGGAACAGGGGCGAGCGTTCCTCCCCCCCAACGACCTCCTGTAGGGCAAAGACCCAGGACATGTTCATCAGGCGCCTGCCTGACCGAACAGGATGAAGAAGAGGAGAAGGCCGAACAAGGCCAGTGCCTCGGTAAAGGCGATGCCGAGGAACATGGTGATCCTCACCTGGCCGGCCATCTCCGGTTGGCGGACCATGGCCTGGACTGCGTTGCCGACCACGATCCCTACCCCAATACCGGGACCGATGGCCGCCAACCCATAGGCGAGGCCCGCTCCCAGCAGTGCTGCTGCTCCTTGTTCCAATGTCGCTCCTTTCAATGCTCCACGTGGATAGAACTCTCGATGTAGACGGCGGTTAGGAGGGTGAAGATGAAAGCCTGAAGGACTCCCACGAGCATCTCGAAACCGGTGATCGCCACCGCAAAAGTGAGCGGCAGTGGGAAGGCGATCAGCTTAGGCGACACGACGAAATAGGCAGCGGTGGTGAGGAAGAAGACGCTGAGCATGATGTGTCCGGCGACCATGTTGGCGAAGAGCCGCACCGCCAGGCTGATCGGCCTCACGAAGAAGGTGGTGATCACCTCGATGAGAATCACCAACGGGAGCATGGCTTTGGGCACACCAGGGAGGATCACTGCATGTTTGAAATAGTTGAGCCCGTGCTTTTTCACTCCGACGAAGACGAACACGAACCACACCAGCACGGCCAGAAACGCCGGGATCGCCATCCGCGACGTGACCGGGAAGTTGATGAACGGGATCACCTCGAAAATATTGAGGAAGAGCACCCAGAAGAACATCGGCACCAGCAGCCACTCATATCGGGCGGATTCCGATCCGATGATGTCCCGGGCGATCCCGTTGCGAACGAACTCGACCATCGACTCGACGATCACCTGCATCTTGGTTGGCACGAGCCGGGGCTTTCGCACCGGAATCCACAGGAACAGAAATGTGGCGGCGGTGGCGAGGAACATGAGCAACACGACGCGGTTGATCCCGAGGGGAAGGACGTCGGGCCAATCGAAGAGATGGTCGATATCTTCCGGAACCTCGACGATCTGAGCGTATAGAAGGCTCATCGCCCGACCAGCTCGGTGCGCGCTTGCATCACCAACAGGCTCACGTACGTCGCTCCCACCCCCACCAACACCCCGGTGCGATCGAGCCCGACAGCCAGCAACGCCCAGACGGCGGCGAAGAGGAAAAACAACCGGACGACGAATCCACCCAGGGCCGCCGCCCCGAGCGCGTTGGGTGACCGACGGGCCGACCAGGACAGGAACTTGCCCGAACTCCACATGGTGAGAACCACCAACCCGGCCCCCGCCATCGCCGCCAGGCCGGCCTTAGGGCCCCTGGCCAGTCCGACCGCGACGGCCAGCAAGGGGACGTACCACGTCGCCCGACGCACCATCTGGCCGGCGATGCGGGCCTCAACGTCCACTGGTTCGCTCCAGCTTCTTGGCGTACGCCACCATCCAGTAGAACCCGAGCACAAACCCTCCGATAGTGCCGGCCGACACGAGCCAGGGCCAGGTCCCGAGCCACCGATCGAGCAGCCAACCGATGGCCCCGGCGCTCACGACCGACTCAAAGAAACGGTTCGAGATGCTGGAGGCTTCGGCCATGCCAGAGCCGTAGCTGGAGGGTCGCGTCGTCATGTTTCAGCTGGCATTCTTCGCATGGCGTGAGATGGTGGCCGGAGGGTAGAGAGGGTTCCGATTCGGTGCCAACCCGCGGCGGGTCCGCTGCTCTACCACTCGCTGGTGCTCCGTTTGGGGACTGGTGCGAGGGTATCAGAGACCACGTATTTCCTCCAAGAGGGCCCCTAGGCGTGCCCAGAGAAATCGATCGGATAGGGGCTGAACGTCGCCGCCAGTTCTCGCACCCTCGCCGCTACGGCCGTCATCGCCGCCCCCTCGGAGCGTTGGTGAAGTGTCCGGGCGATCAGGGCACCTACCTCGTCGGCCTGGGGCTCCGTCATGCCCTGGGTGGTCATCGCCGGGGTACCGAGGCGCAGACCGGAGGTGTGGAAGGGTGGGCGGGGATCGAACGGAATGGCGTTGAAGTTGACCGTGATTCCGACCGAGTCGAGCAGCCGCGCCGCCTGTCGGCCGGTCAGCTCAGGATCGACCGAGCGAAGATCGACGAGGAAGAGGTGGTTGTCGGTGCCGCCAGAGACGATCCGCACCCCTTCGGCAGCCATCCTTTTCGCCATCGCCCTGGCGTTGGCG